>JAHJDG010000114.1 GCA_018812265.1 bacterium
ACGGTTGATGATCCGGATCGGTCAGTTTGATCGGATCAAGCACCACTTTGAGTTGCTCCTCGGTGAGGAGCTTCTGCTCGCGAATCAGCTCCACGATCGTCTTGCCGGTCTTCACCGAGAGCTTGGCCAGTTCGGCTGCCATCGCGTATCCGATGTGCGGATTCATGATCGTCGCCATGCCCACCGACGCTTCGAAGTAGTGGCGGCAGCGCTCGCGATCCACTGTGATCCCCTTGATGCAGCGATCAGTGAACGCCTTGATCGAGGTTTCGAGAATGTGGACTCCCTGCTGCAAATTGTAATTCACCACCGGCATCATCACGTTGAGGTCCATTTGACCGGCGTGAGCGCTATAGGCCACCGTGGTATCGAATCCGATCACCTGATAACAGACCTGATTCATCATCTCGGCCATCGAGGGATTGATCTTCCCCGGCATGATTGAGGAACCGGGTTGCACCGGCGGAAGCTGGAATTCCGCGAGACCCGTCCGCGGTCCGCACGAAAGCAGTCGAATATCCGCTACGATCTTGCCGAGCTCAATCGCCAGCAAACGCAGCGCACTGGAATAGTGGAGCATATCGCCGAGGCTCTGCGTCACCTCGAAAAGATTCGGCGCCGCATGGAATTCGATCCCCGTGTGTTTCGATATCTCCTTGGCCACCATGAACCGGTACTTGGGATGCGCGTTCATTCCCGTTCCGGCCGCCGTCGCTCCCAGGTTCAGTTGACGAAGACCGCGCTCGGCCTCTTCGATGCGCGTGCGACAGCGGGCGAGAATCGAAGCGTAACCCGAAAACTCCTGCCCCAGCCGAATCGGCACCGCGTCCTGCAAATGCGTGCGCGCCGACTTGATGACGTCCTCGAACTCGCGAGCCTTATCCTCCATCGCCTGAATGAGTCCGTCCAGCGAAGTCATCAGATCGGGATTCTTCATGCAAACTCCGATGCGAATCGCCGCCGGATACGTGTCATTCGTGGATTGCGCCATGTTCACGTGATCGTTCGGATGCAGCTTGCCGTAATCGCCGCGCTGTCCGCCCATGATATCAATCGCGCGATTAGCCAGCACCTCGTTCATGTTCATGTTGGTTGATGTGCCCGCACCCGCCTGATAGACGTCCACCACCACCTGATCGAACAGCTTGCCCGCCAGCATTTCGTCGGCCGCTTTCACGATCGCGTCGGCGCGCTCTTTCGAGAGCACATCCAGTTCCCGATGCACGATCGCCGCCGAGCGCTTGATGATCGCATAAGCCCGAATGAAAACCGGATGAGGTCGCAAGCCGGAGATGGGAAAATTCGCCACCGCGCGCGCCGTCTGCACGCCGTACAGTGCGTCGGCCGGAACTTGAAGCTCACCCAGCGAATCCTTTTCGATGCGCATTTTCGGAGAGGTCATGGCAACACCCGCAAGGTTAAGGTATGAGGAATGAAACTGAAGTTGGTAGTGGGGAAGGAAGGAAACGAAGACGATTCGTTACTCGTCGGGAACGTCACCCGGAATCGTGAGATTGTCCCGTGTTGCGCCGGTCAGATCGAACATCCGCTGAATCGCCTGCGCCGCGCGCTCACGCACACCTTCTTCTATCGTAATCTCGAACCGCATCTTCTGCAAGGCTGCTTCCACGTCGTCCAGTGAGATCGCCTTCATGAATCGGCAGATTTTACACGCCCGATAGAACCGCTTGCTGGGAACTCCGATCTGCAACATGTCGGAGATACCGCACTCCGTAACCGCCAGAAAATCCGTAGCGTCGCTGCGTTGCGCGTACTCGATCATTCCTGACGTGGACAGCGCCGCATCGGCCAGTTTCAGAACATCATCGCGGCACTCCGGGTGAACGAGGATCTTGATTCCGGGGATTTGCCGGCGCATCGAAGCCACCACGTCCGGTGTGATCTGGTGATGGACGTAGCAATATCCGTCCCAGGCAATGATCGTCTTCTCGGGAAGGTGCAATGCAACGTGTCGCGCGAGATTCTGGTCGGGAATGAAGAGAATGTGATCGGAAGGAATCGCCCGCGTGACGGTCACAGCGTTCGATGACGTGCAGCAGACGTCGGACACCGCCTTCACCGCCGCCGTCGTGTTTACGTACGTCACCACCGCCAGATCGGGATAGAGCTTCCGGAGTTCGCGTACGCGGTCTTCCACGGCCGTCGCCGTAGCGGTATCGGCCAGCGAGCAGCCCGCCGCCAGATTGGGCAGCAAAACGGTCTTGCCCGGGCTCACGATCTTGGCCGTCTCGGCCATGAAGTGAACCCCGCAGAACACAATCACGTCGGCGTCCGTTACGTCCGCCGCCTGAAGCGACAAACCCAGCGAATCACCGGTGAAATCGGC
Source organism: bacterium (assembly GCA_018812265.1). Taxonomy (GTDB): domain Bacteria; phylum Electryoneota; class RPQS01; order RPQS01; family RPQS01; genus JAHJDG01. Next base: position 2,348 of record JAHJDG010000114.1, read on the forward strand.
GACCTCGAAGATCTCCGGTCGTTGGTAATTGTGAGCGAGCAGGACGGCGTTGCGCTCGCTCTTCAACTTACGAATGCGTTCGAGTTGATCCTCGATGTGTCGCACTCGCCGAGCATCGTAGTAATCGCCGTCAACTCGCTGCAGTTTGTCGAATAGGGTCTCGGACATCATCCACGGTCACAGATTTCACGAAACGAAGAAGCGACGGAGATTGCCGCTGGTGAGGAGCAGGATATCGCTCCTCGTGAAGCCCGCCTCATAAAGAGTACGAATGACGGACTTCGCATGTTCCTCTCGACGATGCGTGGGAAGCGCGCCGAAACTCACGTGCACTCGCCGCTCGCGGCCCGGCCGAAGGGACTGCAATTGCTCCGGGTTGGGCGAGTCTTCAATTTCCAGCATCAGTAGCGCGTCGCTCATCAGCAGTCCCTCACGCACCGAGGTGGGCGCCGCCGCGAAATCGAGCAGCGAGGTGTAAATGATCGCATGATCCTTCCACCATTCGATCCGTTGCGATGCGGCGAAATCGAACGGCACCAACGCGTACAGTCCGGCCTCCTGCGCCGCGTCCAGTCCCTCCGAGTGCGCGGCGGTGCTGCTGCGCGATGAACCGGGCGCGAGACGAACGACCGAAATCCCCTGCCGTTGCAGCGTGCGTACCTCGGCGGTCGTACGATAGGCCAGATCGCGTTCCTCCATCCAGATGAACACGGCCGGTTGCTGGCGTCGGTCGGCTCGGATTGCCTCGGCAAGTCCCGCGCTCTCCACATTACGGACGTCGCAGGTGTGGCGAAGCTCCTGCACGCGGCGGACGAGTTCGGCATTTGTAATGGCGGCTTCGCGAGGCAACCACGCGCCGCTCACCACGGGCACGTTCGGCAGATATCCGTCATCGTCCACCACGAATCCGTTGAAATCTACCGTCACGGCAAAGCGCGCGAGCAGACGGAGCGAATCGCCGTGAAACGCTATCTGTTTGTCGTGATTGCCGAGAAAGCGGACGAACTGTTCGGCCCGCGTACCGATCACCGCCAGTACCGAATCGGAAATCCAGCGCGCATCGTCCTCGTAGTGATGATAGAACGGATGCTCTCCGCGCGACCAGAAAGCCAGTACCGGACAACCCGTCCGCATGAAAGCGTCGTGATCGCTCGCGCCGATTCCGTCTTCTCGCCAAAGAATCAGCGAGGCCCGCTCGGTGGAATCTATCGTCTCGACGTACTCCGTCCAAGTGTTTCCGAACGTTTCGCCGCCCGCCAACACCACTCGTCCGGTGCCCGCCCCCTCACAATCGAGATTTATCATCCCCACGATGTTGCCGAACGGAACCGTCGGGCGTCGGGCGAAATGTGCGGAACCCAAAAGTCCGTCCTCCTCGCCCGTGAAATGCGCAAAGACCACCGTTCGCTTGAGTGGCTCGGCGGCAATCGAGCGCGCGATCTCCGCCACGATCGCCGTTCCTGAGGCGTTGTCGTCAGCTCCGTTGTAGATCACGCCCTTCGCGTTTTTGCCGATGTGATCCCAGTGACCGCCCACCACCACGACTTCCTTTTTCAGCACCGGATCGGTTCCGTACACGATTCCTAAAACGTTGCGCGGTGTGCGTCCGTCCAACTTGCGAACCCGCGTACTCACCCACATGCGTTTCTCGGTTTCCAACGGCAGCGGCGCGCGCTTCAGAGCGTCTTTATACGTTTTCAGCGAGTAGCCCGTGCCGTCCAGCAGCAAGTGGAGCACGCGATCACCGACATAAAGAATCGGCAGAGAAGAATCGTAGAGCTCGGCCGGGATCGCCGCGCCGTAGGTGGGAATCGGATCCTGATAATAAAGAACCGCCGCCGCTCGCCGCTCTTTCGCCCAAGCGAGCGTGTGACGACGCTGGTAGTCCTCCTCGAAATCGAACGGACTGTCGGGCTTGTCGCGAAGAATCAAGACGACTTTGTTTGCGACGTTCACGTCACCATAGTCGTCGCGATTCTTGTCGGGACGATGGTAACCGTAGCCGACGATCACCACCGGCGCTACGATTCCCCCCGAACCGCTGTGCGTCACAACGTTGAAATCCGCACCCAGAACAAACGAAATCCGTCCCAACTCATGATCCATGAGCGTGAGTTCGGCCGCTTGCTCCTCCGTGACCAGCATCGGAACGTCCTGAAAGTCCCCCGCCTCACCCGCCGGCTCCACGCGAATCATCTCCAGATTCCGCGCGAGGAACTCCTCGGTTTTCGTGCCTCCGGCGTGTCCGGGCCGGCGCCCTTCAAAAGCGTCCGACGCCAGAATATCCAGAAGCTCGCGGGCGCGGGCCGCGTCGAATGCAAAGGAAGTCGTTGCCGACAGAATCAGAACGAGCGCAGCCAGAAAGATTCGTTTCACGTTCGGACCTTTGTTCGACGCTGAGTCGTTGATGTAGATGACGACACCGATTGTTTGTTCTTGTCCGGGGGTGTACGTCCGTTGGGAGATGCGGCCGAGGTTTCCGCGAGAACGCGCGCCAGATATTGCCCCGTGTAACTTGACTTCACCCGTGCGACCTCTTCCGGGGTTCCCGTTGCTATCACGTATCCGCCCGCGTCTCCGCCCTCGGGTCCCAAGTCAATCACGTAATCGGCCGTCTTGATCACGTCCATGTTGTGCTCGATCACCACCACCGTGTTGCCGCGATCCACCAGCGCGTGCAGCACCTTCAGCAGCATCTTGATGTCCGCGAAGTGCAGTCCGGTGGTCGGCTCGTCCAGAATATAAAGCGTCTGTCCGGTCGCCGTGCGCGAGAGCTCGGTCGCCAGTTTCACGCGCTGCGCTTCGCCGCCCGACAGCGTGGTGGCCTGTTGACCGAGATGGATATAGCCGAGTCCGACTTCTTCCAGCGTCGCGAGCTTGCGCGAAATCGCCGGGATCGCATCGAAAAACTCGTTGGCCTCGCTGACCGTCATATCGAGCACGTCGGAGATCGAGCGACCCTTGAATCGCACTTCCAGAGTCTCCTTGTTGTATCGCTTGCCGTGGCAGATTTCGCAGGGCACGTACACGTCGGGCAGGAAGTGCATTTCGATCTTGATAATTCCGTCGCCCTCGCAGTTCTCACAGCGCCCGCCCTTCACGTTGAATGAGAACCGTCCCGGCTTGTAGCCGCGGATTTTCGCTTCCGGCAGTTGGCAGAAGAGATCGCGAATCGGTGAGAACAGACCGGTGTACGTGGCGGGATTGGAACGCGGCGTGCGTCCAATTGGCGACTGATCAATGTCAATCACCTTGTCAATGTTACCCGTGCCGTTGATGCCGCCGTGAGGAAGCGGCGGCTCTTTGGCCGAATAGAGTTTCTTGGCCAGCCCGCGATAGAGTGTCTCGTTCACCAGCGTGGACTTCCCCGAGCCCGACACGCCTGTCACAACAGTAAACATCTCCAGCGGAACGTCCACCGTAATGTCTTTGAGATTGTTGCCGCGCGCCCGCTTGATCGTGAGAGTCTGTTCGTTGCCGGCTCGCCGCTGGTTCGGAACCGGAATCGTGTCCGCTCCCGAAAGAAACTGTCCCGTTACCGATTTCGGCTCGGCCATGACCTTCTCGGCCGGGCCGGCCGCCACCAGTTCTCCGCCGTGCACACCGGCCCCCGGCCCCAAGTCCACCACCCAGTCGGCGGCCAGAATCGTGTCGCGGTCGTGCTCGACCACCACCACCGTATTGCCGATATCGCGCAGCTTCGTCAGCGTGTGAATCAAACGGTCGTTGTCGCGCTGATGAAGTCCGATGGAAGGTTCATCGAGAATGTAAAGAACTCCGGTAAGCTGCGAGCCGATCTGCGTGGCCAGACGGATTCTCTGCGCTTCGCCGCCCGACAGCGTCCCCGCCGCCCGGTTGAGAGTCAGGTAATCGAGTCCCACGTTTAAGAGGAACGACAGCCGCTCGCGAATCTCCTTCAGAATCTGATGCGCGACCAGCGTATCCCGTTCGGACAGTTGCAGACCGCCGAAAAAATCCAGCGCGGATTGAATCGAGAGGTCCGTCGTCTGCGCGATGTTGCGGTTGTCAATCAGTATGGCGCGCGCTTCGGGACGCAAACGGGTTCCTCCGCATTCCGGACATGGGATGTTGCTCATGAATTCTTCAATCCATTCCCGGATGTGCGCCGACGCCGTCTGCCGGTAGCGTCGCATCAAGTTGGGGATCACGCCCTCCCAGCGGGTCCGGTGCTCGTGCCGCATCGTCGCCGATTCGTACACCACGTCCACCTTCAGTTGCCCCGATCCATAGAGTACGATCTTGCGATGCTCGGGTTTGAGTTTCTTCCAGGGCGTGTCCAGCCGAAACTTAAAGTGCTTGGCTGCCGCTTCGAGAATCGTCCCCGTCCACGTGTCGAACACTCCCCCCAGCGTGGCCAGCGCGCCCTCTTCCACGGACAGATCGGGATTCGGCACGATGCGGTCCGGATCAATCTCCAGCTTGAAACCGAGTCCACTGCACAGCGGGCAGGCTCCGAACGGACTGTTGAACGAAAACAATCGCGGCTCGATCTCGCTGATCGAAACGTTACAGTCCGGACATGCGAAGCGTTCGCTGAACACGCGTTCCTTGCTCCCGTCCAGCACCGCCGTTAAAAGTCCGCTCGAAAGCCGCAACGCCGTCTCCACCGAGTCCGTCAGCCGCGAGCGCAGTCCCGGTTTGATGACGAGCCGATCCACCACCACCTCGATAGTGTGGCGTCGCTTCTTGTCAATCGAGATGTTGTCATCCAGCGACCGCACCGTCCCGTCCACCCGCACCCGCACGAATCCGTCTTTGCGGATGTTCTCCAGAAGCTCACGATATTCGCCCTTGCGGCCGATAACTAAAGGAGATAGGAGCTCGACTTTGGTGTCATTGGGGAGATTCAGGAGAGCGTCCACGATTTCCTGAGCCGATTGCCGCTGAATGGGCTTACCGCACTGCGGACAATGAGGCTTGCCGATCCGCGCGTAGAGCAGCCGCAAATAGTCGTAGATTTCGGTGACGGTAGCGACCGTGGAACGCGGATTCCGCACGCCCGCCTTCTGCTGGATCGAAATGGCGGGGGAGAGCCCTTCGATGGAATCCACGTCGGGCTTTTCCATCAGCCCGAGGAACTGCCGGGCATAGGCCGACAGCGATTCCACGTATCGCCGCTGCCCTTCCGCGTACAGAGTATCGAAAGCGAGGGAGGACTTCCCCGATCCCGATATTCCGGTAATCACGATCAGGCTATTGCGTGGCAGAAGCACATCAATATTCTTGAGATTGTGCTCCCGTGCTCCGGTAATTCGTATGTGAGGCAGTTCCATGAACTTCCGAATCTGGCTTCAGTCTTATAATCTACCCAATCTGAGCGCGAGAATCAAGGTTTCATAGATGCTTCGTGGCCAATCGGCAACACTTTCCCTCGGCAAAAAGTTCTTGACAAACCGAAATCCTCTGCGTATATTGGCGGCGTTTGCTCCCGCCCTACAACTCCATGAATACCCAATGCTTGCAGGTATAGTTGCTATAGTAGGTACGATCTGACAATCCGTAGAGCCCAACTTATCCGGCATACTGCTACGGAGTTCTTTATTTGTGGATAAAGCGACTCGCACCAAGGAGACTGAACCATGGCAAAGGCTCGCATTCTGGTCGTTGACGATGAATTCCACATTCGGGATTGGATCGCCGAGACGCTCAAACGGCGCAACTTCACGGTGGAAACCTGCGAAGACGGCCATCAGGCGCTCGAATGCCTGGCCCAGAGTGAGCCTTTCGATATCGTGATTTCCGACTTGCGCATGCCCAGGATGTCCGGGCTGGCGCTGCTCAAGACGATCCGCGAACGCTATTCGTCGGTGGACGTCGTCATGATGACCGCCTACGGCACCATTGCCGATGCCGTAACCGCTATCAAAGACGGCGCCCACGATTTCCTCGAAAAGCCCTTCCCGCAGGAAACCCTTCAGATTCGCCTCCAGCGTATCCTCGAGAACCGCAAACTCCGGCAGGAGAACTATCAGCTCCGGCGCGAGCTGGGCAGCAAGACTCAATTCGAACACATCGTCGGCGGGGCGCCGATCATGATGGCCGTCTTCGAGCAGCTTCAGATGGTCGCTCCCTCGAAGGCTACGGTTCTCGTTACCGGCGACAGCGGAACCGGCAAGGAACTGGTGGCCCGCGAGATTCACATCAACAGTCCCCGCCGCAACGGGCCCTTCATCAAGGTCAATTGCGCGGCCATGCCCGAAACGCTCATGGAGTCCGAGCTCTTCGGCCACGAGAAGGGAGCCTTCACCGGTGCCATCAAGACCGTGGAGGGCCGCTTCGCGCTGGCCAACGGCGGTACGCTGCTGCTCGACGAGATCAGCGAGATGAGCACCTCCATGCAGGCCAAACTGCTCCGCGTCTTACAGGAGCGCGAGTTCGAGAAGCTGGGCGGCCGCGAGACCATCAAGATTGACGTCCGCATCGTGGCCACCTCCAATCGCGATCTTAAGAAGGAGATCAAGGAAAAGCGGTTCCGCGAGGATCTGTATCATCGTCTGAACGTCTGCCCGCTGCACCTGCCCTCGCTGGCCGAGCGTCGCGAGGACATTCCGCTCTTGACCAGTCACTTCCTCGCCCGCTACTCCGGAGAATACGCCAAGGAGATTCGCGGCTTGGACGATCGCGCGCTGGACCTGCTCATGCAATATTCTTGGCCGGGCAACGTCCGCGAGCTGCAGCATAAAGTCGAACGGGCGGTGATTCTCTGTAACGACGAAATCATCGCTCCCAAGCATCTCTTTCTCGATGAGCTCGATCTCCCCACCACCACCACCGTCACCATGCCCGACGGCACCATCAGCACTCTCAAGGAAATCGAGAAGGCCGCCATCTTCCGCGCGCTGCAGGTCAACGAGAACAACCGCACCAAGACCGCCGACGCGCTGGGCATTTCCATCCGCACTCTCCGCAACAAACTCCGCGAGTACCGCGAAGAGGGAATCAACGTCAGCTGACGGCGGCTATCTGCACTTGATTGGCAAGCGTCTATGGAAATCCCCGCTCGACGGGGATTTTCTTTCCCCCTTACATGGGTCCTGGGGGGAAAACAAGGGGATCTTTCGTAGCGCCGCATGGATATGCGCTCTCCGGTTTCCGTAGTGCCGCACGCAGTGCAGTGCTTACGGGAGGAAGAGGTCAAAAACAGCGAATTGAACAAGACGGTTCGGTTCCATAGAGCCATGACATTCGTCCAATTCGAGGTTAAATTACGCAATAACTCATTCGGGAGGGCAATGGAATGAAGGCGATTACAGCACGTGTTTTCGCGCTGTTTTTGTCTCTGGCGGCGGTGGCGCAACCCAGTCACGACACGCTCTGGACGCGCACCTATGGAGGGCGTGAGCCTGACGCGGCCGCTTCCTTCCAACGGACGGCCGATGGCGGCTTTATCCTGGCGGGATATACCTGGTCTTTCGGTGCGGGCTATACGGATTTCTATCTGGTAAAGACCGGACCGGAACAAAATTGGATAGTGAACCGGTCCCTGTGTGCCTGCTGAGCCAATACACGCTCTATCCGAACTTTCCCAATCCCTTCAATTCTTCCACGCAGATCGCCTACGCTCTTCCGAACGTAGGCCATGTAACGCTGAGCATCTTCAATCTTCTGGGGGAGGAAGTCACAACTCTTGTGGACGGAGCTCAATCGGCGGGATCACACACCGTTTCCTTCGACGGCACGGGATTGGCGTCGGGTGTGTATCTGTACCGTCTGCAGGCGGAGGGATTTGTTCAGACGAGGAAGATGGTGATGCTCAAGTAGGATTGGCGAAACGAACACACTGATGCTGTAGGGGCGGCCCCGCGTGGCCGCCCGTTCTTTCCGGGGGTAGAGAGGGTGATACGGTGAATCCGTTTACGTGGGTCTTTGCAATCGAAAACAGTTTGTCCCTGCCGTGGCAGAATTCAAAGGCTACTCCGGACGGGACTACCGCTTGGTTGAGAATGCTCACGTGTTGGGCAATCCAACCGCTGTGGAGGGTCATTTGATGTGATAGGCGGGTATCGTCCGTCAGTCACAGATATCGTCTCGGACGGAATCAGACGGATTGGTGGAGGTAAGAAGAGCGAGGATTTCTCGGCCTGTGACGTAGGTTGTGGATTCTTCCAGGGTGACGAGGACATAGAAGCTGCATGCCGTGCAGTCGCCGATCTTGAGGGCGAAGGTTCCTTGAACCTTGCCGGCACATAGTGTTCCCGCGATAGCCCAGCAGGCGCGTCCACCGTTCACACCGCCATTGATTGTGTGGGTACGCGTTTCGATGAAGGCCGGACAAACCCCGAATTCGGCAGCCTTGGAGCCGCCCGGTTGCCTGCCGCATCGCTTGAATTGCCAGCAATTGATTTTTGATTTGTGCATAACGGACTGAGTATTAAGTCGGCAAATCGGAACGTACTCCACCGGAAACAGCAATTCCTGTGCCCTTTCCTGACGTTGAATAGGTACTTAAGGAACTCGCTGACGGGCAAGAACATAAAGGATGAAGCGATCAACCCATTGAGACGATCGCCGTCTGCGACTACCCGATCCTTTCTAAAAATCTCTCCACCCGTTCACACCCTTCTCGAATCGTCTCTTCCGAAGCCGCAAAGCTCAACCGGATCGCGCGGTCATCGCCGAACACAACACCCGGCAAGGTGGCCACGTATTCCTCTTCCAGCAGTTTCTTACACACCGTAAGAGAACCCGGATACGAGTTTTTTTCATCCTTCATCCCTCCGCCTTCATCCTTTCTCCATACACCATCAATCCGCGGAAAGACGTAGAACGCACCTTCGGGTTTGGGAACTTCCACGTTCGCCCAGCGGCTGACCAGCGAGTAGATGAGGTCCCGCCGCTTCTCGAACACCCGCTGCATCTCCACGCGGTCGCGCTGATCGTTGGACAGAGCTTCGATGGCCGCGTGCTGGGAAATCGCGCTCGGCGAGCTGGTCATCTGCGATTGCAGCTTGGCCGCCGCCGCCACGATTTCCTTCGGCCCGCAACCGTAGCCCAGCCGCCAGCCGGTCATCGCGTAGGTCTTGGATAGACTCGAAACATACAGCGTGCGTTCGTAGAGTTCCGGAAAATACGCGGGCGAGGCTTGCTTGCGACCGTCATAGAGCAAGTGCTCGTATACTTCGTCTGACAGGATCCATGCGTTGGATTTCAGAATCACCGGCAGCATCGCGGTCAGTTCGTCGCGCGTGTAGAGCGTGGACGACGGATTGTTCGGCGAGACCAGCACGATCATCTTCGTGCGCGGTGTGATCGCTTTTTCGAGTTGGGCGGGAGTGATCAGATAGCGCGCGGCGGGATCGGTGGGCAGGATCACCGGTTCGGCTTCGACGATGCGAATGAGCTCGGGATAGGCGAGAAAATACGGCGCGGGCAGGATCACTTCATCGCCCGCATTCAGCGTGGCCAGCATGAAGTTGGTGATGACGTGTTTGCCGCCACACGACACGATGATCTGCTCGGGCGCATATTCGAGCTGCTGGTCGCGCGCGAGCTTTTCCGATATCGCCTTGCGCAGCGCGAGCGTGCCCCGGCCCTCGGTATAGCGGGTGATGCCGTGGTCAATGGCATATTTTCCCGCTTCGCGAATGCGTGGCGGAGTGTCGAAATCGGGCTCGCCTACGGAAAGCGAAAGAACCGGCTTGCCTTCAGCCTTAAGCTGAGCCGTCCGGGCGACGACTTCGAGCGTCAGCGCCGACGAAATGCGAGTGGTGCGAGAAGCGGGGGAATGGAGGGGCATTAAACAGCTCCAGTAGGTTGCCAATGTTGGCTTAACTGACCCACCAAACTAACGGCCAAATTGGATAAGCAAGATAATAAGTTTTCGGAAATCCGCTGTCTGACGGGTTAACCAAAACGTGAAAAAATTCTCTTGAATTTCTGAGGACGGATTCGTAAATTTAGGTTTGTCCTGCCGGAAGAATCCTCGGAAGTTCCTAAAAATCAAGGCGAATCCGGTGCTGGCTGGTATGCCGTGCTGCGGATTCGCTTTTTCATCCGCCGGTATCATCCCTACACAGTTCACGAACAGTTTCCATACTTCGGTATCCTTTTTCTGGAGATCTCTCAATGGATGTCTTTCAAGCCTCTCTCGAGTATCACAAGCAAGGCCGGCCGGGCAAGATCGAGATTGCCCTGACCAAGCCCTGCCGCACGCAATATGATCTGTCGCTGGCCTACAGTCCCGGCGTAGCCCAGCCCTGTCTGGAGATCGAGAAGAATCCGGCTATGGCCAATCTGTACACGGCGCGGGGCAACCTGGTGGCGGTGGTGTCCAACGGAACGGCCGTTCTCGGTCTCGGTGACATCGGCGCGCTGGCCGGGAAGCCGGTCATGGAAGGCAAGGGCGTGCTGTTCAAACGCTTCGCCGACGTGGACGTGTTCGACATCGAGATCGACAGCCACAACGCGGATGAAATCATCAAGGTCTGTCAACTTCTCGAACCGACCTTCGGCGGGATCAACCTCGAAGATATCAAGGCTCCCGAGTGTTTCTACATTGAGGAAACGCTCAAAGCCACGATGGGCATTCCGGTTTTTCACGACGATCAGCACGGCACGGCGATCATCTCGGGCGCGGGGCTTATCAACGCGCTGGAGATCGCGGGTAAGGACATCAGCAAGGTCAAGGTGGTGTTCAGCGGCGCGGGAGCATCGGGAATCGCCTGCGCCAATATGTACGTCAAGCTGGGCGTGAAACTGGAAAACGTTCTTCTGATTGACACCAAGGGCGTTCTATATCACGGCCGCGAGGACCTCGATCCCGCGCATCCCAAGTACAACAAGTACAAAGCCAAGTTCGCGAACAATACCAAGGCCCGCACGCTGGCCGACGCGCTGAAGGACGCCGACGTGTTCTGCGGCTGCTCGGTGGCGGATGTCGTGTCGAAAGACATGGTTCGTTCGATGGCCAAGAATCCGATCGTGTTCGCGATGGCCAATCCGAATCCCGAGATTTCCTATCCCGACGCGATGGACGCGCGGACCGACGTGATCATGGCGACCGGCCGTTCGGACTATCCGAATCAGGTGAACAACGTGCTGGGCTTCCCCTTCATCTTCCGCGGTACGCTGGACACGCAGGCCACGCAGATCAACGAAGAGATGAAGATGGCGGCGGCGCACTCGCTGGCGGCGCTCGCCAAGGAAGACGTTCCCGACTACGTCTGCGCGGGCTACGGACTGGATCGTATCCGCTTCGGTCGCGAGTATTTGATTCCCAAGCCGATTGATCATCGCGTGCTGCTGTGGGAGGCGGTCGAAGTGGCGAGAGCCGCCTGCACCACCGGCGTGGCCCGCAAGATCATCACCGACTTCGAGGAGTACCGCGAGCAACTGGAAGCCAAGCTCGGCCACGGTCGGGAAATCACCCGTATGTTCATCAACCGGGCCAAGCGTTATCCCAAGCGGATCGTCCTGCCCGAAGGACACCATCCGAAGATCATCCGCGCGGCGGAGCTGATCGTGGCCGAGGAAATCGGCAAACCGATCATTATCGGCAGCGAGGCCGTCATTGCCGAGCACAAGAAACAGCTCGGCATGACCCTCGAAGGCTGCCAGATCGTGGATCCGACCAAACTGTCCGAAGCGGAAATGGACAAGTACGTGGATGCGTTGTGGGTCCATCGCCGTCGCAAGGGCGTCACCCGCCGCGAAGCTCGCAAGCTGCTGAATGATCCGAACTACTTCGGAACGATGATGCTGAAGCTGGGCGAAGCCGACGCGCTGGTCTCGGGAGTCTCGCAGCACTATCCCGACACGATTCGTCCCGCCCTGCAGCTTCTCGACAAAAAGCCGGGCGTGAAAACGGTGGCGGCCATGTATGCGATGGTCTTCAAGGACCGGACGGTATTCCTGGCCGATACGGCCGTGAACATTGACCGCAACGATCCCGAGAGCCTGGCCGAGATCGCGATTCTCTCGGCCGACACGGTGCGGAAGTTCGATATCGAGCCGCGGGTGGCGATGCTCAGTTTCTCGAATTTCGGCAGCGTGAATCATCCGGCGGCCCGGCGCGTGGCTCTGGCGGCCGAACTCGTGCGCAAGATGCGGCCCGACCTGATCGTGGACGGCGAGATGCAGGCCGACACGGCGGTGGTACAGGCCATTATTGACAAGACCTATCCGTTCTCGCCTCTCCGGGGCGGGGCGGCCAACACGCTGATCTTCCCGGATATGACCAGCGCCAATATCGCCTACAAGCTGCTCATGCGGCTGGGCGGAGCGGAACCGATCGGCCCGATCCTGATGGGAATGGACAAGGCTGTTCACGTCTTGCAGCGTGAGTGCGACGTCCAGGAGATCGTTCAGATTGCAGCCTACGCGGCGGTGGACGCCAAGTAAGTTCCGCGTGGGTCTGGAAATGCAGGGGCGGCATGGGATACCGTGCCGCCTCTCGTTCGTCTTTGGAGTCTGTCCAAGCGGTTGATTAAGGGCGGGAAAATCGTTAAGATAGGGGATTATTAGGAGGGTAGGCAGCGACCCCCCTTAGGACCTATCTCGAAATAATACGATTCCAGATAAGGGATGCGGCGGCGAAACACAGCAGGGCGAAGTGTGC
>JAHJDG010000115.1 GCA_018812265.1 bacterium
CGTAGAGCGGAATCCCGAAGATCATCATCACGATCATCTGCGCGATCCCTTGGGGAATCCGCGTAGCCAGAAAGTCATCGGGAACCACCATGCTGATGACGGCCGCGACGGCCACTCCCACCACCAGCCACAGCGCGATATCGCCGAGCAGTTCGATAAACGCGAAGCGCATTCCCCGCCACAGTTTCTTCGCGGGCGGCTGCGTTTTTGTCTCCTTCGCCAGTTCATCTTCCGCCGCCACGTGATACTTGAGCCAGTGTTCGTCCTCGGCGGCGTTCTTCTTGAGCAGCAGCGTAGCCACACCGCCGGCCACTCCGCTCACGAATGCGGCAATCGGCCGGAAGATCGCGAACACCCAGCCGAAAAATCCATAAGTTGCCAGAATGGAATCGAATCCGGTTTGCGGCGTGGAAATCAGGAACGAGACCGTGGCCGCGCGACTCGCTCCCCGCTTGCGCAGGCCGATAGCGGTGGGAACGACTCCACATGAACACAGCGGCATGGGCACGCCGATCAGCGATGCCCGCCACGCGCTGCCCGCCGACTCCCGCCCCAGATGACGGGTCACTGCCCGCCGCGGCACGAACGCATGCAGCAGCCCCGCAAAGGCGAAGCCCAAGAGAAGGTAGGGAGCCATCTGGCCGATCAGCCAGAGGTTCTCAAGAAGAAACAGTTTGAGGAGTTCAAGCATATTTTTCTTTCCCCCCGTTTACGGGGGGATCAAAAGGGGGGATCGGAACAAAAACTGAAAAGCTGAAAATCTCCCTCCACTCCGTGGGGGGATCAAGGGGGGGAATTCAGGCCTTAGGTATCTGATTAAGATACGGATTCGCCCTTCCAGTCGCAAGCAAAGTGCCTGCGCTACCCAACCTCCTTGAAGTTTCCAATGAGAATGATTAAGTTTCAGTAATACGTGAAAAACGCCCAAACCCAGCCATTTGCCGAGCGCCTGCGTACCGCCATCAAGCGCGCGGGCAGCCCACTCTGTGTAGGACTCGATCCCGACCCCCAAAGGATTCCCTCCCACCTCGGAGAGGGCATCGCCGCCTGCCGGAGCTTTGTCAAGAGGATCATCGAATCCACCCACGATCTCGTTGCAGCCTTTAAGGCAAATACAGCATTTTTCGAGGCTTATGGGCCGGATGGTGTTGCCCTCTTAGAGGAGATGAAGGGCTGTATCGGCGAGAATGCGCTTCTTATCGTGGATGCCAAGCGGGGGGACGTGGCCCACACAAATGAGGCTTACGCGCGGGTTTTTTTCGGGAGAATGCGGGCCGATGCCGTGACCGTCCAGCCCTATCTGGGCGGCGAACCGCTCGAGCCGTTTCTGCGCGATCCGGCGCGAGGCGCGTTTGTGCTGTGCGCAACCTCCAATCCGGGGGCGGCGGAGGTGCAGAATCTTGCCACCGAGCGCGGGCCGCTCTACCTTGAAATTGCCCGCCATGTGCGAACCTGGAGCGAGCATGCCAATATCGGCCTCGTCCTCGCAACGACCCAACCCGAGGCCATCAAGTCCGTACTTGAAGTCGCCCCTGAACTGCCGCTGCTTCTTCCCGGCGGCGGCGCGCAGGGCGGCAGGACCCGCGAAGTTCTCGCTCTTTTAAAACGCAAACAGGCTCTCGGCTTGTTCACCTTCTCGCGCAGCGTGATCTATGCGTCTTCGGGAAAAGACTTCGCCGAAGCCGCACGGCGGGAATGCGAGAGATTGAAAGCGGAACTCGTGTAGTGACACAGCTTGCTGTGTCCTCTGACGCAAAAGCGAAGATCAAGTAACCGGATCTGCACCCATTTTAGGAGATTATCATGAGACGGACACTTCTGATTGTTTCATGCCTACTTGGATTATGCGGCACTCTCGCGGCACACGCTCAGAACGTGGAATACGTCAGTTCTGCCCTGTGGGCAGGCGTCTTTGACGTTGAGGTAGTGGGCAACTATGCCTATGGCGCCTTCATGAATGGTCTCGGGATTCTGGACGTTTCCAACCCGGCCGCTCCGGCCTTGGTCAGCCAGCTTTACTGCCAGGGAACTGGCAGAGGGATTGATGTGGTGGGAAACTATGCGTATCTGGCCGACGGAATCGGCCTCAAGATCATCAGCGTGAGCAATCCTTCCAATCCCATTTTGATCGGAAGTTGCGACACGCCCGGCGCAGCTTGTGAGGTTTTCGTCTCAGGGAACTATGCTTATATAGCCGACGATTGGGCCGGACTTCAGGTTGTGAACATTTCGAATCCCAATAATCCAACAATTGCCGGAAGCTACGAGACGTTCGGCTTCACGTCTGATGTCTTCGTCTCAGGAGACTATGCCTACGTAGCGAACTACTATTCAATGTACATTCTGAACGTGAGCAATCCTGCCATCCCCGTATTCGTCGGAAGCTATGACACACAGAGCGATATCAACGGTGTTTTCGTAATCGAAGATCGTGCCTACGTGGCATACGGTCAATCCGGTCTAGCGATTTTTGATGTCGCCAATCCACAAAATCCCACGCTCATGGGAGGCTGCGAAACGCAAAATCAAGCGGTGAGCATTTTCGTAGCCCCTCCCTATGCCTATGTGGCTGACTACGATGCCGGACTGCAAATCGTAAATGTGAATAACCCGCAGCATCCCACGCTGGTTGGAAGTTGTGATACGCCCTACTTGGCAACGGGTGTTTTCGTATCGGGTTCCTGTGCTTACGTGGCTGACTATGGCGCCAGTCTGCAGATCGTGAATGTGAACAATCCGCAGAGCCCTGTCCTTGTCGGAAGCTACATGGGTGGTGCGCGGGATGTTTTCGCGGCGAATGGTTACGCCTATGTTGCTGCCGGTTATACCGGTGGTCTTCAGATCCTGAACGTGAGCAATCCCCAGAATCCCATCCTTGTTGGAAGTTGCAGCATACCCGGCAGTGCGACGTCCATCTTCGTGTCGGGCGACTATGGGTACATCGCAGGCTACTATTCCGGTTTGCAAATCGTGAATATTGCGAATCCACAGAGTCCCGCCTTGGCAGGGGGCTACAACACGGACGGCTCTGCTCAGGGTGTCTTTGTAAGAGACGGCTATGCCTATGTAGCGGACGGGTCCTCCGGTCTGCAAATTGTCAATGTGAGCAATCCGGCTAATCCAACTCGGGCGGGACATTATAATGTTCAGGGCTATGCCGTGGGCGTTTTCGTGGCCGGGAACTACGCCTATGTTGCCGCCGGCTATGAGGGTGGTCTTCAGATCGTGGATGTGAGCAATCCATCGCGTCCGCAGTTTACGGGAAGCTATGGTACACAAGGCAGCGCCGATGGTGTCTTTGTCGAGAACAACTATGCCTATGTAGCAGCCGGATATGCTCTGCTGATCATCAATGTGACAAATCCTCAGAATCCGGTTCTTGCCGGAAGCTGCGAGATGCCGGGATCCGCATGGGATGTTCTTGTATCGGGGAATTACGCCTACGTGGCGGACCATGATGGGGGACTTCGGGTGATCAACATCACGAATCCGGTCGCGCCGTTCGAGGTCGGCTTCTATGACACGCCGGGCTTGGCCGTGGGCGTAGCGGCGGCGGGGAATTACGCGTACGTGGCGGACGGGTCTTCGCTCATGATTCTGAGTTTCAATCCGCAAAACGCTGACGAACCTGCGAGCGTGCTGCCCCGCGCATTTCACCTAGCCCAGAACTATCCCAATCCCTTCAACGCAACCACCACGCTGACCTACACGCTCGACAAGACCGGCCCGGCGGAGCTTTCGATCTTCAACTCACTCGGTCAACGCGCAGTGGTGCTCTTCAGCGGAGTGCAGGAGCTCGGCGAGCATCGAATGGCGTGGGATGCATCGGACTTCCCGTCCGGCATCTACTTCGCCCGACTCTCTGCCGGAGGAAATTCGCGAACGGTCAAGATGGTTTTGTCGAAATAGGCCGAGAAACACTGGGGAGGCAAAATGACTCGTTGTACTCGATTCTATTCTGCTTCTGCAACTGCGTTGGCGGCGGTGATCCTGCTGTTCACCGCATGCTCAACGTCCGAAGACAATCCTGCGGCTCCCAACGGGAATCCAAACCACCCTCCTCAGATCGTACAGGTGGGGGGGGATCCGGACACGCTCGCCCTGAATGGCATCACGAGATTATCGGTTGCCGCGGTGGATGAGGACGGCGATTCTCTGTGCTTTCTCTGGCTGTGCAGCTACGGATCTTTTTTCGGAAACGCCACCGACTCCTCCGTGCAGTGGCAGGCGAGTAATTTGGAAGAAAGCACCGCAGATACCGTTCCCGTGACGATTCAGATTCGAGTCTGTGATCAGGCCGATACGACGTGGGGCAACACGCGCGTCATCCTGCTGACCGCCGATATTTATCGTGACACCGGAGAGCCGTTCATAGACCAGCCCGATTCGAGTGGACTCTACAATGGAATCTATGACTATCCGGAGCCCTGGTTTGACCGACCGAATGAATTCGGCGTCAACAACATCGGGGTCTACGATCCTTGGGACCCCTATTCCGATCTGAACGCAAACGGCTATTGGGACGCCGGCGAGCGATTCTATGATCTGCCGACCAGTTGGCGGAGCCAAGACCTGCCCCGAGGATCCGCGGTGTGCAATGGCCAATACAATCCACCCAACGGGCGGTTTGATGACTTTGAACTTTTTACCTATGCCGTGAGTCGGGATAGTGCATACGATCCGCGCTTTCCGGTAATCTATACATGGGACGACGTTTCCAGCCAGCCGCAGCAACTTCGTTACGACTGGCTATCCCTTCCCAATCTTTCTTCCGGGATTCCGGGATACTTCACGTTCATGGAGGACACGTCCACCTGGACGGACCGGGATAGCAGCGGAGTGTTCAATCCGCCTCGTGACGCCCCCATTTCTACGGGTGATGTCTGGTTCGACACCGGCGAGCCTTTTATGGATTTGCCGAACAGCAACGGAATCTACAACGGAATCAGGGATCCCGGCGAAATCTGGTACGATTTACCGAGTGGATATGCCGGCCCGTGGCATCCGCGTACGGTGCCCGTCACGAACGGAGTGTACGACGGTCCCAACGACGCCTTCGATGAGTATGAGCTATTCACTTGCCCATACGGCGGTTCCGATCCGCGTTATCCTATCTTCTACACTTGGGAAGACGTCCGGCAGGGAATTCGCAACGGCGGACAGGAATGGCTCTTATTACCCTCGCTACCTTCGGGACATCGAGGCTATCTTGGATACCTGCCGGAACGATCCACTTGGCTGGACCGGAACCGGAACGGTGAGTTTGATCTTCCCTGATTCTTTCCAACCGCGCAGAACGTTCATTCTGCCGGAGATTTTTGCCCAGCGTACTCTCGTGCGCCTTCCATCGGCAACGACTGCCGCACAATATCCGGAAACTGACCATGCTCAACCGCAACGAAGCCCTGACGCTGCTCCGCGAAGCCGGAGCGATCCTTGACGGACATTTTCTTCTCACCAGCGGACGGCACAGCGGAGTGTACGTCGAGAAATTCCGCCTGCTGGAAAAGCCGCAACTGACCGCCCAATTCGCCGAACCGATTGCCGAGCACTTCCGCGAAGCCAGTCCCGAAATCATCATCGGCCCGCTCACCGGCGGCGTATTGCTGGCTCACGAAGTCGCGAAACTGCTCGGCACACCCATCGCCTTTCCCGAGCGGTTCCACGACCAGTTCGAATGGCGGCGCGGCTTCAAGTTGCACGAAGGTCAGCGCGTGCTCATCGTCGAGGACGTCATCACCACCGGCCGCACGATGAATGAAGTCATGGACGCGGTGCGCAGAACCGGCGCGGAAGTGATCGGCATCGGCTGCATGGTCTGTCGCGGCAAGATCCGTCTCGAACCCTATCCGTTCTCGGTGGTTTCGATCAACCTCGGCACCTACACCGAGGATCGCTGCCCGCTTTGCCGCAAGGGACTCCCGCTCGAAAAGCGCGGTAGCCGGGCAATAGCACCCAAGTCGGCTGCACCCGTCGAAGAAAAGCCCCGGCGCGAACCAAAGCCGAAGCCTCCGGTTGAAGCGCCGCTCCCCGAAGAACCGGAAGCAGAGTCCGCGGGCAACACATCTGCCGACGAAACACCACCGACGGAATCATAGCGCCGCACTGCCGTGCGCGGCTACGGCTCTTTTCATCGTTCATCGCTCATCGTTTCTTCCACCGTGAGGTAACCGATGTATTGCACAAACTGCGGCGCACAAAATCCCGACGCCGCCAAATACTGTCAGAATTGCGGTAGCGCGCTGCCCGGCTCGCCGCCGGTGGCGCATGGTGACGTTCCGCCCCCGCCGCTCGCGCCGCCGCCCGTGGTCTATGCCGGATTCTGGCGCCGGTTCGTCGCGCTGATCATTGACCGGCTGATTCTCGGAGTAGTCAACGGAATTCTGTTTCTGATCTTCGGATTGCACATTCTGCGAAGCATCGGTTTCTGCTTTGAGTTTCCCTGCGAGCTGACCGTCGCCGCCGTGCCGATGATCCTGTCCATCCTGGCCGGAGCGGTTTGGCTGGCGGTGGTGGCGGCGCTGATCCACATCCTCTATTTCGTATTAATGGAGAGCTCGCAGAATCAGGCCACGCTCGGCAAGATGGCGCTCGGGATCATCGTCACCGACATGTACGGCCGTCGCGTCACGTTCGGCCGCGCGCTGGGCCGCAATCTGGGCAAGATTCTGTCGAGTATGATCCTGATGATCGGCTTCATCATGGCCGGCTTGACCGCCAAGAAACAGGCCCTCCACGACCTGATGGCCGACTGTCTGGTAGTGATGAGGTGACGTCCGACACCCTCATTGTAATCCCGTCCCGTATGGAGGAAATCTGAATGCTTCAACCGAGTCTTGAGGAAATTTCGCTCGCCGAGCGGGAGAGCATCCTGCGTGCCTTTTTCAAAGAGGGCTCCGACGGCCCGCTGCACACCTACCCATCGCAGAACAAGAAGAAGCTCGTCGTTTTGGCAAACCTTGCCGGCATGTTCGACCGCCACAAGACTTACCGGGAACGTGAGGTGAATCTTAGACTGCAGTCGCGGTTCGACGACTTTGCAACCTTGCGACGGGATCTTGTTGAATTCGGTTTCTTCCGGCGGAATACGGATTGTAGAGAGTATCGTCGCGTTGTGTGACACAACCTCGGCAAGATTCTCTCGGCCATGATCCTGATGATCGGCTTTCTCATGGCCGGCCTGACCGCCAAGAAGCAGGCCCTCCACGACCTGATGGCCGACTGTCTGGTGACTGTGAGGCCGACGGCGAGATAGGATCGCACTGCCGTGCGCGGCTACGGGTCGGTTGCAAGTAACCGACACCGCGATTAGACTCAATTTTCTGATTTCTCATTTCTCATTTCTGATTTCCGTTAATGTCCCTTTCCCTCTTCATTCTCGCTTCCGGCAGCAAAGCCAACGCGATCTGCCTGAAGTCGGGAAACCAAACGATTCTGATTGACGCCGGACTGGGCGTGCGCTCGATGCTGCCCGCGCTGCATTCCGTGGGCGTGCGGCCCGACGATCTGGACGCGATCCTGCTTACGCATGAGCATAGCGATCACGTGCGCGGCCTGACCTCGCTGCTTGCGCGCACCCAATCCGCGGTGTACGCTTCGCCGGGAACGCTCGACCGCGTGGACTATATGATCCCGCGGCGGACGACCGTCGTTCCCGTCCGAAGCCGGACCGTCGAAATCGGCAGTCTGCTCATCCGCCCCATCGCCGTTCCCCACGACGCCGCCGAACCGTTGGCCTTTCACATCGTGGCGGGCGAGCATCGCGTCACCATCGCCACCGATCTCGGCGAAGTGCCGGATGATCTGCAGACGCTGCTCGCGCACTCCACTTGCGCAGTTCTCGAGAGCAACCACGACGAGGAGATGCTGCGTTGTGGTTCGTATCCGGAGCTCCTGAAAGAGCGAATCGCGTCGTCTCTCGGTCATCTCTCGAACCGCCAATCCGCCGCCGCGCTGGCCGAATGCAAGGACAATGGCCTGCGCATGGTGGTGCTGGCTCATGTTTCCGACGAAAACAACGATCCCGATCTGGCCCGCGTGACCACTGAAGAGGTTCTCGATCCCGGCGTGGAACTGCACGTCACCGCGCGCTCGACGGCCGGGCCGTTTTTGACACTCGAATAAGCGACAATACTTAATCCAACCGGAGAAAACCCATGCGCACTCTGACCACTCTGACTCTGGCGACGTTCATTCTGTTCGCGGCCTGCAAGCGATCCGAACAGAAGACTTCTGAGCCGGAGCAAACCCAAACCCAAACGGAAACCATGCAAAAAGAAGAAACCGGCGGCGAATTGCAGAAATGGCCGGCCGATTATCCGATCGGCGGCGACAGCGTAGCGGTAGTGGAAGTCGAGCAGGAAGGCGTCGGCGCGCTCGGCACGATGGTGATCGAGTTCTATCCCGATAAGGCTCCCAACCACGTCCGCAATTTCAAGTGGCTGGCCGATCACAAATTTTACGACGGCGTGAAGTTTCACCGCGTGATCAAGGGCTTCATGATTCAGGGTGGCGACCCGCAGGGCACCGGAATGGGCGGCCCCGGCTGGACGGTCAACGCCGAGTTCAACGACGCCAAGCACGTCAAGGGCGTTCTCTCGATGGCCCGCACGCAGGACCCCAATTCGGGCGGCTCGCAGTTCTTCATCTGCCACGGCAGCCCCGGTCATCTCGACGGCCAGTACACCGTCTTCGGCAAGGTCATCAAAGGGCTGGAAGTGGTGGACAAGGTGGCCGAGGTTCCCGTCGGCGGCCCGCAAAGTTCCACGCCGCAACAGCCCGTCTTCATGAAGTCGGTGAAGATTGTTTCCCGCGCCGAAGGAATGAGCAAGTAGATCCGGTCGAAAGGAGACCCGACCTTGTCCGACAAGAAATTCCTGCTCGTGGTCGAGGACGACGGTGCGCTGTGCGCGCAGCTTGGCATGATCGTCGAGTATTTCGGCTACGAATCCGCGCTGGCCGGAACCTGCGCCGAAGCCCGCCAGAAGTTCAAGGAGCGCAAACCCGACGCGGTGCTCTCCGATCTCTATCTTCCCGACGGCACCGGAGTCGAGCTGCTGCACGAGTTCCACGAAACGGACGGTAACCTGCCGGTGATCATTCTCACCGGCTTCCCGTCGCCCGAGACGATCCGCCAGACCCTGATCGAGGGCGGCTACACCTACCTCGCCAAGCCGGTGGACCTCGTTCAGCTTCGCAACCTGCTGAAGCGCGCACTCGGCGAAAACTGACGGCCCCTGTAACAACCGATCGCGGGCAGGACCCTCGCGTCCTGCCCGCCGTATTTGTCTGACGTGTTGTCTCTGCGTTACAATATCCACATGGTCTAATATCCATGGAAGACTTTGTTAGAAAATGGCTGTTTGATCCGGTGATCGGACGGCTGGTGACCGTCGCGATCGGAGTGATTGTCGTCGTGGTGGTGGTGCGCATTCTTCATCGCACCCTCGGACGCTACGTCCGCGACACCGACACCCGCTACCGCGCGCGCAAGTTCATCACCTTCTCCGGCTACATTCTGGCGGCGCTGGTCATCGTCACCGTCTATTCCAGCCGGCTGGCCGGTTTGCACGTCGCGTTCGGAGTCGTCGGCGCGGGCATCGCCTTCGCTCTGCAGGAAGTGATTGTCAGCGTGGCCGGCTGGTTCGCCGTCATGTTCTCGGGATTCTATAAGACCGGCGACCGCGTCCAGCTCGGCGGCATCAAGGGCGACGTCATTGACATCGGTATCCTCCGCACCACGCTCATGGAAGTCGGCCAGTGGGTGCAGGGTGATCTCTATAACGGCCGCGTGGTACGCGTCGCCAACAGTTTCGTCTTTAAAGAGCCGGTGTTTAACTATTCGGGCGAGTTTCCGTTCCTGTGGGATGAAATCACTCTCCCGATTCGCTATGGCAGCGACTACCGCTACACGCAGCAGATCATCCAGCGCGCCGCCGAGGAGCTGGTCGGAGACTACGCCGGTTTCGCCGAGGAGGCGTGGGAAACCCTTGTGCGCAAATACCGCATCGAAGACGCGCGCGTGACTCCGATGGTTTCGCTGACCGCCGACGCCAACTGGATGACCTTCACGCTGCGCTATGTGGTAGACTACAAGAAACGACGCACCACCAAGGATGAGCTTTTCTTCCGCGTCGTGGAAGAAATCGAAAAGACGAACGGCCGCGTGCGGATCGCTTCGGCGGCGATGGAGATTACAATGCTCGAACCGGCCGTTCCCTCGTCGAACACGGATATTATCTGAACTGCGCAATCCCGTTTAACAGGGCTTTCTAATTTCTCATTTCTGATTTCTGATTGTGTCTTTCTCCCCCGACATTCCTCCCGCCTATCGCGCGCTCTATGACGCGGCCGGGCCGGTCGTGCGTTTCCGGCTCGTGCGCGATGTGTTAGACCGCGACGAGAGCTACCTTCAAACGGCCCATCTGGCTCTCGATTTGCCGCGCCTGCCCGAAACGGAAGCCATCATCACCGCTCAGGAACTCGACGGCTCGTGGAACGGTCTGCTGTGTTCCACCGAAAACTGCGTTGCCACCGAAACCGCCGTCCTCCGCCTCTGCGAGCTGGGGCTGGAAGAGCATGACTCCATCCGGGCATGCGTCGAGAAAGCGCTCGTGCCGACGCTGCTCGGTGAGGACATCCTCTGGGAATTCAGCCGCGCAGCCGACGACGACAACTTGCGTCCAATGGCGCGGCGGATCGTTCGCGACAAAACGCTGCGGCTGCTCACGCGGGCCACGCGCTCCCTTGACGAGATGCTGAGGCCCGTCATGGAAGCGCTGCTTATCGAGGGCGAGCATTTTCTCGCGTATCCGCACGCTCAAGATCAGCTTCCGCCCACCGCCGACGGCTATGCCGCCCTGTGCTGGTACAAATGGAGCGATGATGACTTTCTACGCGTGCGCAAATTCATCAAGAGACTTTTCAAACACGCGGAAGATGTGATGGGCCACTCGCTGCGCACGCCCGAGTTCTACGCTCCGCATGTCTTCCAGCTTTCCGACAAGTGGGAATATCTGTCGCGGCCGCCGCTCTTCTTTCATGAACTGGAGCTGGCCGCCCGGCTCGGCGCAGCCCGCGATCTGGCCGTCACCAAATGGCTGATCGAGGAACTCGAATTTCGGCAGGACGCCGACGGCCGGTTCCGCTTCGAGTCCGCCGAACCCGTCGAGGATAGCTGGTACTATCCCCTCGACCGTAAATCTCCGCGCGACGACTCGCTCGAATGGACCTTCCGCGCGGCACTGCTGTACAAGCTGCTTGAATACGATCTATAAAATGTCCCGTTCGCTTCCCTTGCGGCACGGACAAAGGAGTCCGTCATCGTGATGAAACGTTTTCTGCCCGACAGCGAGGATCGCGAGAACGTCCGCAAGATTCTGTCGGAAGAGACCGTACTCATCATCAGTATCGTCAAGTGGATCCTGCTGGCCACCGGCATGGGCGCCATCGTCGGCGTGTCCACCTCGATCTTTCTGCGGCTGCTCAGCCTGAGCAGTCAACAGATGGAACAGCATACCTATTACTTCCTGCTGCTGCCGGTGGCGCTGTTCCTGAGTTCGGCCATCATCAAGTATCTCGCGCCCGACGCTGAAGGCCACGGCACCGAGAAGGTCATCGAAGCCCTCCACAAGCGGGCCGGCCGGATCAAGGCGGCGGTGGTGCCGGTTAAACTCGTCGCCACGATCATCACCATCGCCGGCGGCGGATCGGCGGGAAAAGAGGGGCCCTGCGCGCAGATCGGGGCCGGACTCTCTTCAATCGCGGCCGGTTTTCTCAAATTCAACGATCACGACCGCAAGAAACTCGTCATCTGCGGTATCAGCGCGGGCTTCGCGTCGGTATTCGGCACGCCCATCGCCGGAGCGATTTTCGGCGTCGAAGTCCTGTTCGCCGGCACTATTCTCTATGAAGTCCTACTGCCGTCGTTCATCGCCGGAGTGACCGCGTTTCAGGTGTCGAAAGCGCTCGGCGTCGCCTATTTCTATCACCCGTTCGACTTCGTTCCCGTGTTCAGTCAGGCGTTTTTCGCAAAAGTTGTGTTCGCCGGACTTTGTTTCGGAGTGGTCTCGGTGATTCTCATCGAATCGCTGAAGTACGGAGAGAAACTCTCCAAGCGTTTCGATCTCTGGAAACCGGCCAAGGGATTCGTGGGCGGTTCGGTGCTGGTGGCGCTGGTGATTCTGACCTCGCGCGATTATCTGGGACTGGGACTCGACACCATTCACCGCGCGCTGGAGGGCGATTCGATCATCTGGTACGCGTTCCTCATGAAAGCGCTGTTCACCTCGATCACTCTCAACTTCGGCGGAAGCGGAGGAATTGTCACGCCGATCTTCTTCATCGGCGCGACCTCGGGAGTATTGTTCGCCGATCTCATGCATCTCGACACCGCCACCTTCGCCGCCGTGGGAATGGTCTGCCTGCTCGCCGGATCGGCCAACACTCCGATTGCCGCCAGCATTCTCGGCGTGGAACTTTTCGGGCCGCAGATCGCTCCCTACTCCACCGTGGCCTGCGTGATCGCGTTCCTGATGACCGGCCATCGCAGCGTCTATCCCTCGCAAATTCTCGCCATCAAAAAATCCGAGTCCATCAAAGTTGAACTCGGCAGGGAAATGGAGGACGTGGAGGCGGAAGTGAAAGTCCGTCCCGATAGCATGACCGGAATGGGAATGCAGATGGCCAAACGGATTCACCACATCGGCAAGCGGGGGATCAGCCACATCGGCCCCGCCATCGGCTTGCCTCCCGCCAAGACCGATCCCGAGGATAAAAAAGAAGACGACGACAAAGACGCCGCGGACAAGTAGTTCAACGGGCGGCCTGCTGGGCCGCCCATTCTTCTGTGATTCGATGTCGAAGACCTATTCCATCATCTATCGCGCGATCAAGCGCATTCCACGTGGCAGCGTCGCCACCTACGGACAGATCGCTCGCGTCGCCGGATTCCCGAATCAAGCGAGGCTCATCGGTTACGCTCTGCACGCGCTGCGCGAGGGCACTGACGAAACCGTTCCGTGGTGGCGGGTCCTCAATGCCAAGGGCGAAAGTTCTCTCGGCAGCGAGGACGACTCGAACCTGCAGCGCGGCCTGCTCGAAAAAGAGGGCGTAGTCTTCGATCCGCGCGGGCGCGTGGATTTGAAGAAGTTCGGGTGGAAGAAGTGAACGGATGTGTTGTAGGGGCGGAAGGTGTTCCGTCCGCTCGCAGTTTTATCCGAATGGCGGGCGCATTACCATACGCCCCTACATCCGTGAGACATACGCAAACACCGCCGCCACGCCACTGAGGAACAGGCCGGTCAGAAGGCCGATAGCCCAGCGGCGGAAGGATTCGAGGGTGCGGATCCGTTCGTGATGGGCGGCGGTGCTGGATTCCACGAGCTGCACGAGCCGTGAGAGTTCCGAGCGGAGCCGGGTGATCTGTTCGGTGAGATCGGCTACGCGCGCTTCCACGCGGCCGAGCGAGCGGTCGAAAGAGGAGTCGGACATGAACAAACTCCAAACTTCAAACTACAAACTTCAAATTGGATAGAGTTCTGTTTTCAGTTTTAGTTTTGTAGTTTTGGGTTTTCCTGTAGGAGCGGCGCAATGGCTTCGTAGGTGCGGCCGCCGATGCGGACGGTGATCGTCTTGCGGCCCTTGATCGCGCGTTTGAGATCGGAGATCTCGGCGAGGATTCCCGTTCCCGGTTCGGCTCCCCGATAGACGAAGCTGCCTTCGAGCACACGATCAATGCCGTCGTAGTAGTAGTGGCAGAGCTTGAGACCGTAGTGCGCGCCGACTTCGTGTTCGCACTCGCGGACGTCTTTCCCGCAGATCGAGCACGACGGTTTCTCGAACGTGAAGGCAATCGAAGCTTCCGAGACGATTCCCGCATCGAGCAGCACGCGGAAATCCTCGGCCGCGGAATGCGCCTTCGGCCAGTAGAACTTGGGGACGATGTAGCGATGGCCGCCGAACTCTTCCACGCTCCCGCCGAAGAAACGCGCCACGGCTACCGACTGCCGGTTGTGGCCGATCAGCGCCGGCGCGCCGTGCGTGAGATCGAGCAGCTTGGGCAGATCGTGCGAGCGGAAGCAGCCGAATTGCGAGTCCACCGCATCGCCCGCCAGTCGGCAACGGCGAACGTGAATGTCATCCGCCACAAGTTCCGTAAGGGGCGGATTAGAAAGCGCGTGGATTTGTGCGACGTCATCAGTTCCGGCCGCTTCACGTGCCGCCGTCACCGGACCGTAGAGAAGTTGCAGAATCATCGAAAACCTCTTGTGTTTAATGGTTTGGTGTGTTACTTTTATCGGTGCTGTTTTCGTTTGCGAATTCATCCTACCGCGAGACGATCATGCAGAAACTCGTCGTTGTCTTCCTGCTCCTTCTCTCCGTTTCGGTTCAAGCCCAGGACAAGCTTCCGCGACGGGGATTTTTCGGAGTGCAAACTCAAGCCGTTTCCGACAGCATAAGAGCGCAGTGGAAAAATCTGCCTGAAGGTGGCGTTTCCATCGTTTCGGTGGTCGCCGGTTCCAGCGCCGAGGCGGCGGAACTCAAAGTCGGCGATGTCATCACCGCCGTGAACGGTAAGGGAATCGCCGATCCGTCCGCGTTTTCTTCCGCACTCAGTCGTTACAAAAGCGGCGATGCCGTAGCCATCGAACTTTTTCGCGACGGTCAAGCGTTGGAAACGCAGGTTGCGCTCAAGGAATTTCCCCGAGAGAAACCGGATGATTTCGACGTGATCTACGACTCGGTTCCGGTGGATGGCGCGCTGCGGCGGGTGATCTTCACCAAGCCGCACCAAGGGGGAAAGCTGCCGCTGATCTTTTTCCTGGGCGGCATCGGCTGCTATTCTCTCGACCTCATGCCCGAGCAGGATCACCCTTACAAAACGCTGCTCTATGCGATGACGCGGGCGGGATTCGCCACCTTGCGGGTGGAGAAGACCGGCATGGGCGACAGCCAGGGGCCGCCCTGCGCCGAGCAGAATTTCCACGACGAAGTCCGTGGCTACGTAGCGGCGTTCCGTGAGTTACCACGTTTCGATTTCGTGGATACCTCACGAATCATCCTGCTCGGTCACAGCATGGGCGGAGTGGTCGCGCCCGTATTGGCCAATCAAGTTCCGGTGCAGGGCATCGTAGCCATCGCCACCTCGGGAATTTGGTGGGTCGAGTACGAACTCATCAATCAGCGGCGGCAACTGCTGCTGGCCGGGACGACTCCCGACTCCATCGAGATCGCCGCCCGCGAAAAGGAACTGGCCATGCACCTGCTGCTCATCGAAAAGAAAACTCCCGACGAAATCCTCAAAGACCATCCCGAACTGTCCGACGAGCTGCAGTATCCGACGCATTACACGTTCATTCAGGACCTCGCCGATTTAAACCTCGGCCGCGAATGGATGAACGTCACCTGCAAGACTCTGTTCGTGTACGGCGGCGCGG
Source organism: bacterium (assembly GCA_018812265.1). Classification (GTDB taxonomy): domain Bacteria; phylum Electryoneota; class RPQS01; order RPQS01; family RPQS01; genus JAHJDG01. The sequence goes on from JAHJDG010000115.1 coordinate 15,438, forward strand.
ACTTCGTTACGGATCGCGGCGAGCATCTCTACGCGGTGAACTTGATGAACAACCTGCATCCCGGTATCGCCCGTTTCGTGGAAGTGCCGAACATGGATCACTTCTTCACACGCATCGAATCGCAGCGCGCCAGTTTCGACAATCTGATTGCCGGACGACCTAACCGCGAGTTTTCGCAGGAAGTCATTCCCGTGGTCGGCGGTTGGTGCGTGGATCTCTTGCGCGAGTTGAACTCTTCGCGATAGCATAAACGGGCGCAACGCCTTGCGCCCCGACACTTACTTACCGATTGCCTTTTCGGGCGGCCACATAGGGCCACACCTACGACTGAAACACGTATTCGTATGCCAAGCCCTTGACAATGCGCTCGGACTTCGCGAAATTAGTGCATATCCTCCCTTTTTTGGAGATTAGATCATGAAATGGCTTATCATTGCTATTTTGTGTGTGTCGTTCTGTGTGACAGCACAGGCACAGGACAGTTGGAATGTTGACCTGATGGGCCGGGCGCTGACGTGGCAGTGGGATTTCAGTGTTAGCGTTGCCGTTCAGGGCAACTATGCCTATGTGGCGACGGACCACTCCGGCCTGCGGATTGTGGACATCAGCAATTCTTCTCAGCCGGTAGAAAGGGGCTTCTACGACACGCCGGGCGATGCCTATGGCGTGGCGGTGGCGGGGAACTACGCCTACGTGGCGGACGGGACCGGGCTGCGGGTGATCAATGTCATCGTTCCTTTCCGGCCGGTGGAAAGGGGCTTCTGCGGCACACCAGGCGTTGCCTATGCCGTGGCGGTGGCGGGAAACTACGCCTATGTAGTGGACCAGAATGCTCTGCGGGTGATTGATGTCAGCAATCCCTCCCAGCCGGTGGAGACGGGCTTCTTTGACTCGCCGGGCATTGCCTGGGGCGTTGCGGTGGCAGGGAACTACGCATACGTAGCGGACGGCGAAACCGGTTTGCGAATTGTGGATATCAGCAATCCTTCCCAGCCGGTAGAGGCGGGCTTCTACAATACGCCGGGCAATGCCCGAGGTGTGGCGGTGGTGGGCAGCTACGCCTATGTAGCGGATGGCACCGCCAGTCTCCGGGTAATTGATGTCAGCAATCCCACTCAGCCGGTAGAGGCGGGCTTCTGCAACACACCGAGCTATGGCGTGGCGGTAGTCGGAAACTATGCCTATGTAGTGGACGGGAATGCTCTGCGGGTGATTGATGTCAGCAACCCCACTCAACCAGTGGAGACAGGTTTCTACCTTACGCCGGGCAATCCCTATGGCGTGGCAGCCGTGGGAACCTTCGCTTATCTGGCTGACGGCAACAGCGGTCTGCGGATCGTGGATGTCAGCAATCCTGCCCAACCGGAGGAGGCGGGATTCCATGACACACCTGGCTATGCCTATGGGGTAGCGGTGGCGGGAAACTACGCATATGTGGCGGACGGCCTTGCGCGTCTGCGGATCGTGGACATCAGCAATCCTGCCCTGCCGGTCGAGGCGGGCTTCTGCAACACGCCGGGCTATGCCTATGGGGTAGCGGTGGCGGAGAACTATGCCTATGTAGCGGACGGCCCCCTCGGTCTGCGGGTGATTGATGCCAGCAATCCTTCCCAGCCGGTGGAGACTGGCTTCTATGATACACCTGGCTATGCCTACGGGGTAGCGGTGGCGGGAAACTATGCATACGTAGCGGATGACGTAGCCGGTCTGCGGGTGATCAATGTCAGCAATCCTTCCCAACCTGTGGAGACGAGCTTCTATGCCACTCCGGGCTTTTCCAGAAGTGTGGCGGTGGCAGGGAACTATGCCTATGTGGCAGACGGGACGAGCCTGCGGGTGATTGATATCAGCAATCCTTCCCAGCCAATAGAGGCGGGCCACTATGACATGCCGGGCGGTGCCCTGGGCGTGGCGGTAGCGGGGAACTTTGCCTATATAGCGGCTCCATTCACTGGTCTACGGGTAATTGATGTCAGCAATCCTTCCCAGCCGGTGGAGCTGGGCTTTTTCTACACGCCCAGCACTGCCTATGGCGTGGCGGTGGTGGGGAACTACGCATATGTGGCGGATGCTACCGCCGGGCTGCGGGTGATCAATGTCAGCAATCCCGCTCAACCGGTGGAAACAGGGTATTACGACACTCCGGGCTATGCCTATGGCGTGGCGGTGGCGGGGAGTCATGCCTACGTGGCGGATGCGAGTAATCTGGGCATCTACGATTGCTCGGCGGCACTCGGCACATCCGAGTCGTTCACCGCTCATCCCTCATCGTTCGTTCTTTCCACTTATCCGAATCCGTTCAATGCCGTGACCACGATTGCCTTTGATCTGCCGCGGGCCGGTCGCGTAGAGCTGGATGTGTTCGATATCACCGGACGCTGGGTGTATCGTCTGACGGACGGGTTGTATGCGGAGGGAAGTCATACCGTGATCTGGGATGCAACGGGTGTGGCGAGCGGCACCTATCTTTGCCGTCTGACCGCGGACTCGTGGCAGGGCACGCGCAAGATGCTCCTGCTCAAGTAGCTCTTCCGGGCGCAACGCCTTGCGTCTCGACAACGAATCACGAACTTCTCACTTCGGGCGGCCTTGCAGGGCCGCCCTTTCAGTTCTCTGCGGATTCTTTTTTGAGAATCACCCGTCGCCCGGCCTTCACGGTACTTTTCTACTCTGATGTCGTACATACTCCAAGACAACGAATATTGGGGGAAATAAACCGTTCATTTCAACCACCTACGAAACCATTTTCGCAAAGGCGGCTTCCCTGTCTCGGGAAGTTCATAGATTTCGCGCACCTCCGATCCTGCCGACCCTCCGCAATACGTCTACTACATTCGGCATGGTGATTGCAGAAAGAGTAGGTAGATTGATATGTGAACAAACCCTGAGGAGAATACGATGCCAAAGCAACTTCATGGAAATCGTCGGCTATGCACCCTCATTGTCCCATTGGGTCTGATCCTTGTGTTCGTAGCGGCGTGTTCCAGTGACAACTACGCCCCCATCACAGGAGCAACGGACCCCAACCTGCCCGCCACGGAATTCCAGTATCCGCCCTTGACTGATGAGGTGCTGGCCAACGGCCCGGCACCGGGATTCAGTTTTTTGCCAATCAACGTGCTTGATCCGTCCGGCTCGCTGGACGCCGGCAATCGCTGTGATTCCATGGCGGATTGTCGGTGGGTGGAACGCAGAAAGGGCAAGAATCTGAAAATTGACCACTTGGTCGAAGTCAAGATCGAGCGGGATCAGCTTCCGCAAGACACCATGGTCACGGTTATCGCACCGGTGGGCTGCTGGGCGGTGATTGACTGCTACCCGCATCCCCTGCAATTCAGCGGCATGGTCGAGATCAAGTGGAAGGTCAACGAACTGAATCTTCCCGATGACTTCGATTACTCGACGCTGGTGCCGTGGTACATCAACGATAACGGCGAATTTGTACCCGTGGAACACGAGTGGCGCGGCAACTACCACGAATTGATTGTTCGAACGAATCACTTCTCGCGATACATTATCGGTCAGAGAGTTGACTGAACTGACTGCCGAATAGAGATGCTTACGGGGCGGCGAGTGGAGGCTCGCCGCTTCCTTTTGTAGTGATCTTTGAGCGGGCGCAACGCCTTGCGCCCCTACAGTTGGACTACTTACATCGGGCGGCCACACCGGGCCGCCCCTACTCCTGAAACGCGTTTTCGTATCCCAGCTCGCGGGCACCGTCATCTTTCGAGATGTAGCCCGCGAGTACTTTTTTGTGCACGGTGTCGAACTCGACGGCGCGGGCCTGCATCCGCGAGAGCAGAAACGGATCCTGATTGGGCGCGAACACGTGCTCGGTAGTAATCGAGAGTCCCTTCATCCTGAGTTCGGTGTTGCGGAGGAAATTCCCCAGCGACACGCCCAGTCCCTGCACGCTGTCCACGATCTGCATGAGCAGATTGAACTGCGACTCGACCCAATTTTTGGTGGTGCCGTGCGAGCGGCCCACCACCCACGGATAGAGTCGGAGACCGGTAATCACGTCTTCGATCACCTGCTCGCGGTTCAGCCGCCAGGTGAAATTGCGATGGCTGTCGCCGCCGATGAGCGTGACTTCCACGTCATCCCAGGTGAAGATGTTGTCGTCGGCGTCGAGCCTTTGGAACTGCGACACGGTGTCGTCGAAGTAGTGATTGATCCGCGCCTGATATTCCTTTTCTCCTTCATGCTGGAAAGCTTTGGGCGGGCGGATGCGGATTTGCAGGCGCGGCGTTCCGGCGTTGCGGGTCGAGCGCGCCATGTCCGAGAGCATCGCCTCCTGAATCTGCGCGACGAACGGAATCGAAGCGAGCGGCTCGATCCCGCGCGGATTCACGACATCGGCTCCGAGCGTGGCGAAGAAGAAACGCTCGGGATTCAGGTAAATGCGCTTCTCGTCCCCCTTTGTGTTTCCCCCACGAAGTGGGGGAAAAGACTCCTGCACGATGTATGCCTTCCAGCGTCCGTCGCGTTCCCAGTGAATGAGATCGGGATCGAACGTGTGCAAATAGTCAATGCCGCTGCCGTCGGCGAGGGGAATGATTTCTCCGGCGAAGCTGCCGACGGTGAAGAGTTCAAGAAAGAACTGCTCGGTGAGCTGCTGAATTCCGTCGCGGCGGACGAGCGGATTCTCGAAGATGCGTGCTCCGAGGTCGTTCAGCACGCGAGCGGCACGCTCTTTTTCGGATTCGGGTCCTTCCATCGCATAGCTCTGCGGCGTGGCACAGAGATGCACCCACGACCACACCGCCGACGAGATGATCGGCACGTGATCGCGCAGATAGCGATAGAATTCGGCGCGGTTGGTGCCCATCCACACGAAGTCCTGTCCGGCCAGCGTGGTGGTGAACAGATTGCCGGTGACCGACGGTTTGGCGGGCACGGTCATCGGCTGGCGAATCTTGTGTGACGAGGGAATGTCGCCGGATGCCGCACGTTTCGTAACGACGCGTGGCGGGACGAGCGGGCGGGGGCGGGATTTGAAGAAAGGAAGAGTAAGCATGGGAACCTCGAGGTGAAATGGAAAAAGCGAAAATGCGAAAAGCGGAAGACGGGTGGGTGGGCTATTGACTTTGCAGGTGGGCTGTATTATATTGTGACTGGAGTTTTGTGGTTTGCAAACTCAAGATGGGGAGGTGCGAAATGGGGCGGTTTCTTATTGCTTTTTTGGCAGCGCTCGGCGTTGCCGCCAGTGCGGTCGCACAAGACAGCCTGAACGTGAGGCGTTTAGGTCACATCAATCTGCCTACCTACGCGCAGGCAGTCGCGGTGGTGGATACGCTTGCCTTTCTTGCGGGCGGTGGTCTCCAGGTAGTAGACATTTCGGATCCCTATCATCCTATGGTGATAGGGTATTTTGATACCACGGAATACGTGCGGGACGTGGCCGTGGTAGACACGCTGGCCTATCTAGCATCTGCATACGCAGGACTCACGGTCGTTAATATCTCGGATCTGCAGGCTCCCATCCGGGTAAGTTCAATGATAACATGGGACGATGCCTTCGGCGTGGCTGTAACAGGAAGTCATTCCTACATAGCAACATACTATTGGGGATTGTATGGCGGATTGCGGGTAGTCAATATCTCCGATCCGACTCATCCCGTCTGGATGGGCACATGTTATACTCCGCAATATGCCCGAGGCGTGTCCGTCGCAGCCAACTATGCCTATATGGCGGATCAACTCATCGGCCTGGCGGTGATCAATATCTCGAATCCTGCCGCACCTGCTTTCGTGAGTGGGGGTCTCTCGATAACCGGAGCAGAAGAAGTTGTGGTTGTGGGGAATCTTGTCTACATGGTAGCTGGCATAGGCGGTCTCAGGATTGCCGATATCTCAGATCCTGTGTCCCCGGCACTCGTGGGCTTCCTCGATACTCCGGGATATGCCACAGACTTGGCGGTTGGGGGAGGGTTTGCCTATGTCGCTGACGGGGAAGCCGGTCTACGGGTGATCGACATCTCCGATCCCGCTGTCCCCGCCGAAGTCGGTTTCTACAACACCGCGGGCAGCGCCGAAGGTGTCGCCGTGGCGGCAAGTATCGCCTACGTGGCCGAGGGATACCATTTCGGCATTTACGACTGCTCGGCGGCGCTGAGTACTCCTTCCTCGATCATCCCTCATCCATCCTCCTACACTCTTTCCGCGTTTCCCAATCCGTTCAATGCGAGGACGACGATTTCGTTCGATGTACCACGCGCGGGGCAGGTCGAGCTTACGGTGTTTGACGTCACGGGGCGGATCGCGCAGAATCTCGCGTCAAGGGTGTATGACGCGGGAGAGCATTCGCTGGTGTTCGACGGAACGGGGCTGGCGTCGGGGATTTACTTCGTGCGGATGCAGAGCGGGGAGTTTGCGGGAACGCAGAAGATTGTGCTGTTGAAGTAGAAACACCTTTTCATTCGGATCATCGTGGGCGGTCAAGGGACCGCCCGTTTTATTTTCGGCAAACTGCCGTTTGCGTCTATGGGTGTCGGACACGGCGGGCGCAACGCCTTGCGCCCCTACAAGCGGTGGCGGCCGGTGAGGCGGGGAGCGAAGGGGAG
>JAHJDG010000116.1 GCA_018812265.1 bacterium
CGCGAAAAACAGATGTCCGCTCATCTCGCCCGCTAAGAGCGCCCGTTCCGCCCACAGCTTGTTCTTGATGTGCGCGTGTCCGGTCTTCCACATCAGTGGATTTCCGCCGTGCTTGCGAACGTCCGCGAAGAAATTCTCGCTGCATTTCACGTCGGCGATCACCGTCGCGCCCGGATATTCCTTGAGAATCGAGCGCGCGAACAGAATCATGAGCTGATCGCCCCAAATCACTTTCCCGTTGCGGTCAATCACTCCTAAGCGGTCGCCGTCCCCGTCGAAGCCCACGCCCAGTTCGAGTTTTTTGTCCGCCACCACCTTCTTGAGATCCACCAGATTTTTCTCCACCGTCGGATCGGGATGGTGATTGGGAAAGCGGCCGTCCACCTCGCTGTAGAGATCGTACACCGTCGCTCCCAGCGCGCGGAAAATCTGCGGAGCCACCGGTCCCGCCACACCGTTTCCCGAATCCATTCCCACCCGCACGCTGCGATCCAGCTTGAGATTTTTCGATAGATACTCAATGTACGGATCGGTGATTTTGTACGACTTCGCGGGCGGTGCGGGATGCCGCTCGAAGTCCTGCTCTTCGATCCGCCGCCGGATGTCCTGAATCTGCGGCCCGAACACGGCCGTCTTGCCCAGCGCCATCTTGATGCCGTTGAACTCGGGCGGATTGTGGCTGCCCGTCACCTGAATTCCGCCGTCCACCTGCAAATGCGGAATCGAGAAATACAGAACCGGCGTCGCGCACATGCCCACGTCGGTGATTTCGAGGCCCGTCGTGCGCAGGCCCTCGGTCAGATCGTTCGCGATCCGTTCGCTGGTCAGTCGTCCGTCGCGGCCGATCGTGAACCGTTTCGCTCCTTGCCGCACCAGATACGTTCCGATGCCTTTGCCAAGCTCGACCACGACGTCGCTCGGCAAGTCCTGTTCTACGACACCACGAATGTCGTACTCACGAAAAATGTTGGGATTGATCTTTGCCATGATGTGCTGTTTGTGTTATGTGAATCTCTTTGTTCTCATTCAACGGTCAGAGACCGTCATTAGTTTGTAGTGCCGCACGGCCGTGCGCGGCTACGCCCTTCATCGTTCATCTTTCATCCTTCATCGCTTACACGAGCTTTGCTTCCAGCGTAATCTTCGTGCTGAGTAGCCGCGAGATCGGGCAACCCGCCTTCGCTCCCTCGGCAATCTCCCGGAATTTCTCTTGTGAGATGCCCGGAACCTTCGCCGTCATTTCGAGGTGGCTCTCCGTCACCGTCGGCTTGCCGTCCACGAAATCGAGCGTGACCGTGGCCGCCGTTTCGATGCTCTCCGGCGTGAATCCTTGCTTCCCCAATTCCCCCGAGAATGCCATCGAAAAACATCCCGCGTGCGCCGCCGCGATGAGCTCTTCGGGATTGGTTCCCGTGCCGCTCTCGAACCGCGTGCCGAACGAGTATTGCGCGTCTTTCAGAAGTCCGCTCTCCGAAGACATCGTTCCCTTGCCGCCCTTCAGATCACCCTTCCAGACCGCACTGGCTTTCCGCTTCATCGTCTATTCTCCCGTTTCGTTTGATCTCACTTCCATTACACGATTTACTCCGCCGACAGTTTCACAAGCAGCAGCGCGCTGCAACTGTCCCCCTCAAGTTTGGTCGTACCCGCTACGATGAAACCGCCGTCACGAGTCAGCTCCACAGCGGCAAAACTCGACAGCGACCCGAAATCGCCGACCACGCTCCATAGACTGTCCCCGTTCGCGTCGGTACGGATCAGCCAACCGGCTGAGTACTGCGAGGCGAAGCTGTGCGTGCTCCCGAGCAGTAAATATCCGCCGTCCGTCAGTGCGACAGCCTTCCCGCAGAAGTCATATTCCGCGCCGCCGAAGGTATGGCTCCAGCGACTGTCTCCCGCCGCGCTGATCTTGTGCAGCCAAAAATCGCCGCCTCCGCTGCCCGCCAGAACGAAACCTCCGTCAATCGTGGGCAGCAGGGAATACACGTTTCCATCGAAAAAACGGCTCTCGATGCTGTCGCCCCGCGCGTCCATTCGCAAGAGCCAGGTTCCGCTGCCGCCAAACGACTGCGACCAGCAGGCCGCGAGATACCCGTTCTCGGTCGGGAGCACGCCCCGGCAGTAGTCAGCATAGTCTCCGCCGTACTTTCGAGTCCACTCGACCTGAAAAGCGGAATCCGTCTTCACCAGCCAGACGTCCGTATCCCATCCCCTGTCCATGTATTCCGATCCGTACCAACTCAGATTTCCCCCGAAGATGTAGCCGCCGTCAGGCGTATGCGAAACACAGATCAAGTCCTCCGAGTCTTCCCCGCCGATCCTCCCGCTCCAAAGGCTGTCTCCGTTCGCGCCGACTCGCAACAGCCATCCGTCGGTGATTTGAGAACCATCCACAATCGCATTTTGCGTTCGGCCACCGAGCACGAAAGTCCTGTCCTTCATCGGCAGAACAAAAGAGCATTCGTCAAGCTCTGCGCTGCCGTACGTCCGGCTCCACAGGCTGTCCCCCTGAGCATTCGTGCGAATCAGCCAGACGTCCGCCAGCATCCGGTAGAAATCAGGGCGCGCGCGTCCGGTGGTGCCGACAACGAAAAAACCTCCGTCATCGGCTTGCAGCACGGCCCGGCAGTCGCTCTCCCCATTTCCACGATAGGTGTGATGCCACTCGATCCGGGGAGCGGCCGCCGCCTGCATTGCCACCAGCATCAACGAAAGAATCATGATCCACATCGTCATGTCTCCCGGGAGTTACGCAATCTCCCCGTACAACGCTTCATACCGTGAGACAATCTTCTCCTGCGGAAACAGTTCCAGCGCCCGTTCCCGCGCGGCTCGGCCCATCGCCCGGCATCCCTCGCGGTTCATCACCAATCCCAGCATCCGCTCGGCCATCTCGCTGACGTTTCCCATCTCAAAAAGATACCCGGTCTCACCGTCAGCCACCACCTCCGGCAACCCTCCCACCCGCGACGCCACCACCGGCACCTCGCAAGCCATCGCCTCCAGCGCGGATAGTCCGAACGACTCCGTTTCCGACGGCAAGCAATACACGTCGGCAATCGAGAGCAGTTCCACGATGTCGCCCTGATTTCCCAGACACAACACGTCTTCGAGAACTCCCGCCTCCTGCGCGATCCGTTCGGCCTGCGCCCGCTCCGGGCCGTCGCCGACCAGCAGCAGCCGGCATTTCACGCGCTCGCGCACCCTGATGAACGCCCGCACCAGATCGCTCACCCGCTTCACCGGCCGGAAATTAGAGATATGCATGAGCACCGGCACGTCCCCCGGAGCGAGCAGGTCGCGCAGCGTTTCCCGATTCATCCGGCGATACATCGTCCCGCACACGAAGTTGGGAATCACGCGTATCTCCCGCGTCACGCCGATTCGCTCGTGCGTCTCCCGCGCCAGAGACTCCGACACCGCCGTCACCCGATCGGAAGCGTCAATCGTGAATTTCACCACCGGCGCATAAGCGGGATGCGATCCCACCAGCGTGATGTCGGTTCCGTGCAGCGTCGTCACCACCGGCGGCCGCCCGCCGCCCATTTCGCGCGCCAGATACGCCGCCGCCGCGTGCGGAATCGCGTAGTGCGCGTGGATCACGTCCAGCCCGTGCAGCTTGATCGTTTCGTAGAGCGTGGAGGCGATGGTCAGCGTGTACGGCGTGTGCTCGAAGAGCGGATAGTGCACCACCGGCACTTCATGGAAGAACACCCCGCTGCGAAACGGGCCTAATCGAAACGGCCGCGCCGTCGAGAAGAAATGGATCTCGTGCCCGCGCCCGGCCAGCGCCAGCCCCAGTTCCGTCGCCACCACGCCCGACCCGCCGTAGGTCGGATAACAGATGATTCCGATTTTCATTTTATTCGATCAGTAGGAATGCGTAACGGTTCATGGTTTGCGTGTAGTCCGCGAGGACTTCGATGGGATAGCCGCAGTTCCGAGCGGTGGAAAAGACGTCCACAGCCATCGCTTCCGGCCCGGGCCGCGCCGCTTGCGGATTCTTGCACTCGGCCCGGCCGGGAACACATTCCGTGCAGACGCGGCAGGAATCCATGAACAGCACGAACGCCTTCTCATGGCCGGACAGAAAGACCTCCCGCTCGAGTTCCACCAGTCCGTCATTCACCTGCCTCGCCCACGGCCGGCGATCTTCCGGTTTGTCCACTTGTTTCGCGAATCGGAAGATCGCGATTGAGTTGTATTCATCGAAGAATCTCCGGCAGGCATCCACCGAGGGAGTGTTGGGCGGGCAGCAGGCGTTCCGGCCATACTCATCGCAGCCGAACGTGCACTTCATCCGCACCCACTCGGCGACCACGATGTCCTGCGGACGAATCCACTTGTAGTCCGCGTACCCTTGCTTCGCAAACAAGGCTTCCAATTCTGTGCGATCTTTCATGGATTGTCCATCTGAATTCCTATGACGTGCTTCGTATTCCGCATTTCACGAAGAATAGGGTGTTTGTTGTTTGTAGTTTGAAGTTTTACGTTTTTAGTTTGATTTCCAGAAACATCGCCCCTTCGACCGGATTGTAGCGATATGGTTCGATCTCGCGCGCGCCGAAGCTCTGATAGAGCGCAATCGCTTCCGTCATCGTGGGCAGCGTATCCAGCCACATCCGCTTGTAGCCCTTCGCGCGCGCTTCGTTCATCAATCGTTCGCAGAGCGCTCGTCCTATGCCTTTCCCCCGTGCCGATGGTCGCACATGCAGCCGCTTCATCTCGCACGTATCTCCGCTGATTTTCCGCAACGCCACGCAGCCGAGGAGTTCGCCCTCTTCCGACGCCAGCAGAATACATCCCTGTGGCGGCGCGTACTCACCGGGAAGATTCCCCAGCTCCTCGGCAAAATTCTGAAAACCGAGATCAATCCCCAACCACTCCGCGTATTCAAGAAAGAGCCCGCGAACTGCTTCGATGTGCGAAGAATCGGCTTCGTTGATCTCAATCATAAACGATTTCGACGCGCCGGGTCACTTCCTGCCAGACCACTCATCGCTGAGCGAATGTCCCAGTGGGAATGGAATCTCATCTCCCCCATTTCAGGGGGTGCAAAGGGGGTCGGGGTAGATTCCCCATGGTATCGGCTGTCATTCTCGGGCATATCACCCTATTGCGAAGCTTCATTGTGAACGAGGTTGTTGATCACTCCAGCCGGGGCAGTTCCGGTACCAGAATGCAAATGAATTCACGGGGCGCGGAATGCATAGGCAATTCCTTAGGCCATTCGCAGAAATACTGAATCGCCCATCCCGGTTCATAATATGGATAGGGATCGCGAAGGATTCCATAGGCCTGAAAAAAGGCGTCCGGCAGGTTCAGTACCACGAGCAGTTGCACTCGATAGTATCTACGGCCAAGGATCACGTGTTCATGCTTACTCAAATCCGAGATCGGTGGGTAGGAAAACCGATGTACAGTGTATCGCACCTGCCGAACAGACAAAGGCAGACGATTCAACTCCAAATCCACCGGCCAGCGGGCCTCGAAGTAGTCATGCATCACCGATCCCGGCTTCCGAATCACGTCCCGAAAATCATGCGCCGTCAGCACAGAATCCGGCGTCCCCGGAAGCACGAACACTCCCCCATGCCAATACAGCCTTCCCCCAATCGTATCCGGCGGCGAGCCCGATTCCGGCGGCGGCGGAGTCGCAAACGGTCCCCGGGCCGCCATCGCACTGTCACTCCATACGAATGCACGCGACGAAGGCAACACGATCCGCGCATTCACGGAGTCCGGCTTGCCCTCCTGCGCATGACAACTCCACGCGAGTGCAAGGCATATTGCGGTCAAAGCTAACGTCTTCATTTGATGTATCCTGTTGTTCTTCGCCGCGCCGGGTTAAGCGCTCGTCATCTTCTCCTGTGTCGAATTCCATCCGCGCGCAACCCGGCTGGAATCGCTGTTCATCCCTCATCCTTCATCCTTCATCCTTCATCCTTCCATTGTCACCCCGCCGGAATCGTCGGCTGGCAAAGCATCGCTACCGGATCATCCACGCGGATCTTCTCGCGGATGATGAATCCTTCGGCATACTTCACACCGATCTGCGAACCGAGAAAGCGATGCCGCGCTTCGAGGTCTTCCCAGAACTCCTTGCGCGAGATAAACGTGGCCGGTTCCGTCGAGTCTTCCTTGTAGAACTGCGAACCGAAACAGCGCGCCGCTTCTACCTTCTTCGCGTAGAAATCGGTCACGTCCACGTACACGTTGCACTCCACCAGCCAGTGCGCGGGAAAGTGCATCAGCCGCCGCGGCGTGTGCGGTTCGCCCTCCGCTTCATAGCCCGCCGCCCCCGCCAGAAACATCGCCTGCTTGACCAGCATTCCGCAGCCGTCGTGATCGGGATGACGGTCAGACGGCCAGTGTGTGATGACCAGCGTCGGCCGGTGGCGGCGAATGCACTCCACCACCGTGCGCCTTTTCTCCGGTGTGTCCACGAGCGTTTGATCTCCCAAGTCCAGATTCTCCCGGAACTCGAATCCGAGAATCTTGAAGGCGGCTTCGGCTTCTTTCGCCCGCGTTTCAGCAGTTCCCCGCGTCCCCCGTTCCCCGTGCGTCATGTCCACCATCCCGACTTTGTAGCCGAGCGCTTTCAGTCGCAACAGCGTCCCGCCGCAGCAAAGCTCCAGATCATCGGGGTGCGCCCCGATGGCAAGAACGTCCACCTGTGCCGTTTGTATATTCAAGGTCTCACCTCTCGTCCCGTAAACTACACTTCCTGAAGCAGCGTATGATATGAATCTGGAGTAATCTCAATCTCGCGTAGAATCTCTCGTATCAGCGGTCGCGCCAGATCGCGGCCGGCGTGATCGGGAACGGTGGTCGTACGGCCATCGGGGTGTCGGAAAAGGACGTGGCTCCCCCTCTGTCGAACCTCCTCGAATCCCAGTCGAGCGAGCAGCCGTTTCATCGTCGCAAAGTCCACAACCTTGAGGCGGGTCATGCGGCGACCTCGATGCTCTGAACTCCCACGAAGCGCGGCAGATCATCAAGCGAGCCTTGATAATCCTCCAAGCACAGTTCCAGCACTTCTCGCAGATTCGTCCGCAATTCGTCCAGCGTGGTACCCTGACTATGTGCTCCTGCGATCCCCGGAACGATACCCACGTAGAGTTTCGTCTCCGGATCCCATTCGACATAAGCCACAAATGTCCTCATCGGCCTATCTCCTTTTTCATGTATCCGTGATGCAGCGATTTGGCGCTCACCTGTCAACCGATACCACTTGGTGTTGTTGCTCATCGGATAGTGAGTCCAAAAGTTCCAACAACGCTTTCTCTCCCAATTTCACCAGCCGGTACCCCGTGCCCAGCACCCGCTCCGAAAGCTGATCCTGCGGTTTCACGAGCAGGAGAGCTTTCTCAAGGCGCGCGAGCAATGTACCGTGTTTCTGTTTCAATGCCCGTTCCGCCTTTTCCCGAAGCTGTTCGAGAGGATGAAGCGACTTGCCTGCGCCGGTTTGGGCGGCCCCTTCGAGCGTCGGGTCAATCTCGGCAATCTCCTTCTTGATACGCGCAAACACCTCCTCGATCTCCCGCCGTGCAGATGCAAACAGCTCCTCGGCCCGGCCTTCATTCTGTTCGTGCACAAGCTCGCGGGCAAGGACGTGCTGTTCTTCGGTCAGCAGTCGCTCGATGGAAATGCCACTCTTCTCGACCGCCCGCGCCGCCCGTTCGTCCAATAGTGTGACCGACATCCGCGGAAACAGAACCGGCGACGTCACCTCAAGCTCGCGGTAGAAGGGAGCGATCTGCGCCTGATAGTCCAGTTCACCCGGCCCCGCCACGTAGGCAATCGTGGGCAACACAAAATCCTGATAGAGAGGACGAAGCGCCGCCTTGGGACTGATTCGCTCGCTCGCATCACGCGCAACTCGAAGCAGCGCTTCTTTCTCAAAACGCTCGGTCTTCCCCGACGGATGCCGCACCTCACCTTCATACGTGAGCGATGCGCGCACATGATCCTCACCCGTCAGGTAGAAAAGATACGCGTCGGGCGTCGGACTCAGAATCGCCGACCAGCTATTCGCTCGCAATTCACTTGACCGCGTCTCCAGAATCTCGCCGAGTCTCCGCCCGCCCGCGATCACCTTCTCCCACAATTGCGCGGCCATGCGCTTTAGCTCGGGCTCCATCCCTTCGACAATCAGAAGTCCTCGACTACCCAGTGTTCGCGCCAAGAGCCTGCCCATCCCATCCGAGAGCGTCGTCTGCGAGTACGCTTCCCGAAGGAGCGCGACCCCATCCTCGTTCACTTCTCCACTGGCTTCGGCAAGCTGCGCGATATGTCTATCCGCGTTGACCGCGTATCGCCCCACTTCATAACCGGAGATTTCCTCGGGCGGCTCGAAACGAAGCGTTTGCAGCTCACCGTTGCGGTCGAAAAAATGCGCATCCCGGACTTCTTCCAGATCGTGGTCTTCCCCCTCGAGCCAGAACAGCGGTAGCACGGGCCGCGCAAGTTCCTTTTCCAGCCGAGCCGCCAGACGCGTCGCGTGATAGGCTTTCAGAAACGTATAGAACGGCCCGCCGAGGTAGCCTACCTGCTGGCCCGTCACCACCATCACCGCTTTGCCCTCTCGCAGAGTGCTCAGCCTTGCCAGCGTGGTTTCGGGCACACCGTAACGTTTCCCGCCTTGCTCCAGGAGATCCGCAAGTTCCCGCCACGGACGCTCTTGCCGCAACGTCTCTTCGGCCGCCTCCCGGCACGCACTGACGCTCATCGGCTCGCGCAGATATAGATCACCAGAGGACTCGCCTGCCGTCACCGCCCGCCACGACCGCGAGAAACCGGGGAGATTCGTGAAAGGTATATGCTGAATCGTTTCGATGATTTCTCGCATTCTTCTTCCCCGCTTAGAATAAGGGGGGACAGAGGGGGGTATCTTTGTATAGGCCGGCTGTCTACCTCTCCTTCTTCGCCAACAAGATCAGCCGTGGCGACCTGTCGTGAAACCGACTGCCGTCGTAGTCGCCCCAGAATTCCATCACCGCAAGTCCAAGCTCGCCTGCAATCTCGGAGAGTTCCTCGCGCTCATACAACCGCACCGACTCGCGGATCGTCCGCGTTCGACCGCCGCGCCGGATCTCAATCTCCTTGACGATTCTCCGCCGCTCCCGATCCAGTTCCCGCCGCTCCCAAACCGTAGCCGTGGGAAGTTCCCGCAGCGTTTCCGACAGAAAACTCGCCCGCAGATAGCTTGGATTAATCACGTCCACCACCAGCACTCCGCCCGGCCCGAGCAGGCGAGCCAGTTCGCGGAATACTGTCCGGTTGTCGGACTCGCTCTCGAAATAGCCGATGCTGGTAAAGACATTGGCCACGAGGTCGAATCCTCCCCTCAGCGGAATGCGGCGCAGATCTCCCCGCACGAGCCATCGCGAGCCCTCCACCTCGGCAGCCTGCTTCAGCATCACCGAAGATAAATCCATCCCTACCACCTTCGCCCCAAGCTCGGCGAATGCCGTGACATGCCGTCCCGCTCCACATGGCATGTCGGCAACCCATGAACCCGGCTTCAAGTTAATCGCCGACCACAGCGCACTGGCAAACCGCTCGGCCTCCGCACGATCCCGATGTGCGTACAGCGCGAGGTAGTCTTCGTCAAACCACCCTTCAAACCACTCGCTTTTTTCGTGGGTCGTCGTTGCCACCGGATTTATCGAAGAATTCAACAACTTACATAATACAAATCCTTGTCCTGATTGTCAATAAACCCGCCCCGGCCAGTCCCTACCCGCCAGCCAATTGCTCTTTTGGCCGATATGCTTATATTACTGATGTATGCGCGCTATCTTCTGGATGATCGCGGCGGTCGTTCTGGCCCTGGCCGCCTATATTGCTTACGAGGCCTGGTGGCCCGAGGGCGAGGGGCGGCTGGTGGTCGTCTCCGAACCCTCCGGAGCCCAAATCTGGCTCGACCTCGAAGCTACCGACTACGTGACCGGCGGCCCTCCGATCCCGCTGGCTCCCGGCCGCCACTCCGTCAAGGTCAAGCTGGATACGCTGGAATCCATTCCCATTGCCCACGTGGTGGACATTCGCGCCGACGCAACCGATACCGTCCGCTTCGTTCTGCACGCCGTCGAGATCAAACGGCCACCCAAGCGTGTCGTCCCGCCGCCCGAGCCCGCCGCCGAGCAATTGGCCGAAGCGGCTCCCGAAAAGCCCAAACGGGAAATTCCCGAGATTCCCACCGCCGACGAACTCCGCCGCCGCGCTCAGCAGAAGGACACTGTGGCCGCCGTCCCCAGGAAAATCGTGGAAGCGACGCCCCGTACCGATACGCTTCCCCCGTCTCCGGTTGAGCGCAAGCCGACCAGCGGCCTTGTGGAAGTCTCCAGCTCGCTTCTGGAAGCCCGCATCATCGTGGATGACAAGCTCCGCCGGGAGGTCACCCCCGCCGAACTCGAACTTCCCCACGGGATCCACACCATCCGCGTCGAGATGCCGGGCTACGAACCCCGTCCCACGCAGGCCGACGTCAAAATCACCGCCGACGCGACCAAACAATTCGTCTTCTTCGATCTTGTCGAGAAAGACACCGTCAAAAAGGAAATCCGCATTAAAACGACTCCTGTCGCCGGGATCATTCTCGTGGACAGCGTGCGAGTCGGCACGGGCGAGGCGGTGGTTCCCCACAATTTCGGCATGGTCGTCGTCTCCTTCGGCCCGGTGGAAGGCTACGTCACTCCCGAGCCGGTCCGCCTCGCGCTCACACCCACCAATCCGACTCCCGAAGTGAACGCCATTTACATCCGTGAATTTCGCGCGATGGTGCAGGTCAATGGGCCTAACGTCGTGGCGACCGACGGAGATATTTCGTGGACGACCGGAGTGTATTTCGAGAAGGACGGAGCTCAGCCCACTTCCGCGCTGGGAGCCAAGATTCGCGAAATCCCCGGCTCCCAGAAATTCGGCTGGGAGCTGGCGATGGGCGATCCCAACCGCAATCCCACCGGCGGCGACTACATCGAGTTCCAGTTCACATTGCCGCCCGACGTGCCGCCCGATTCGCCCCTCAAACTTCGTCTCTGCATCTATCGCTCGCCCCGCCGCTATCCGTTCGCGTTGTCGTCCCAAAGCGAGATCGTGGTCTCGGTCAACGACCGGTTGTTTCTCAACGGGTTCCGCCCCACCCACGCCACCGAAGTCGCCGATATCGAGAGGTTCGAGGAATGGTCGCTCAAGGGAATGCTGGTCGAAGGTAAAAATCGCGTGCGAATCCACGCCGGCGAAGGCAATACCGTATATAGCTATCTCTGGAAATTGGAGGTTCGGTGAAGCAAGTTCCCTCTACCGCAGCCGCCCGCATCGAAGACTTCCTCGCCCAGCGTCGCATCGCTGTGGTGGGAGTGTCGCGCGATGAAAAGGGCTTCGCGCGGGTGATGTTCCGTGATTTTCTGTCCTACGGCTACGACGTGGTTCCCGTCAATCCGAATGCGGTGACCGTCGAAGATCGCCCGTGCTATCCCAATGTCGCGGCCATCTCGCCTCCGGTGGACGGTGTGTTCGTTCTGACCGCTCCATCCATCGCCGGTCAGATCGTCACCGAGTGCCTGAGCACCGGCGTTCCCCGCGTGTGGGTTCACTTCGCCTCGGGCAGCAAGAAGCTCGATCCTGAACTGATCGAGCGCTGCGAAAAAGGCGGCGTCTCGCTCATTCGCGGCTTCTGTCCCTACATGTTCATTCGTCAGACCAACTGGTTCCACCGCCTGCACGGCTGGTTCGCCAGAAGGTCTCCCGCCTACCGCGCGGGAAAATAAAAATCCGAAACCCGGTAAAATCGTGGATCGTCATCGCTTCACTCAAGTCAGCTTCGGCCCGCGTTGGTCGAACGTCGTCAAGTATCTCATCATCATCAACGCGGCCGTCTTCGTGTTGCAGGAAGTCACCGGACTGCAATATGTTTTTGCCCGCTCCTTCGGTCTCGTACCGCGCGCCTTTTTCGCGGGAGCGGTCTGGCAGCTCGTCACCTACATGTTCCTCCACGGCGGATTCTGGCACATCCTCTTCAACATGTTCGTGCTCTGGATGTTCGGATCGGCGCTCGAGAACATGTGGGGATCGCGCGAGTTCCTGAGATACTACCTCATCACGGGCATCGGCGGCGGCCTCTGCTACGCGCTCTTCAACATGGGCTCGCCCATTCCCACCATCGGAGCGTCGGGCGCGATCTATGGACTCTTGGCCGCCTATGGCGTGCTGTTCCCCAACAACGTGATCTACCTCTACATGGTGATCCCGATTCGCGCCAAGTGGTTCGCGCTGGGAATCGGCCTCATCGCCCTCTACTCCAGTTTCGTGGGAATCGGCGGCGGCATTGCCCATCTCGCTCACTTGGGCGGCATGGTAGTCGGATTTCTCTATCTCCAGCGCGAGCGAATCTTCCCCGCCCTCTTCGCCGGTAACACCTCCACTGAACGTCACGCCCGTCGCGAGATGATCGCTCGCTGGCGGGAAGTGCAGGAAATGGATGATCTCCGCCGCGAGGTGGATCAGCTTCTCGACAAGATCAACCGTGAAGGCATGGACAGCCTTTCCCCATCCGAACGAAAACGACTCGACAAAGCCAGCCAAATCCTCCGCGAAAAAGAGAACCGCCAGTAGTTCCGGGGAATACAAAGGAGATTCCGTAGCGCCGCATGGATATGCGCTTCCCCTTCCCCCTAAATCTTCGATTTGGGGGTGAATACAAGGGGGGTTCGTAGTTTCACACGGCAGTGTGTTGCGAGGTCGGACGAAGTGAGCGCGGCACGTAGGCTGAGATTCTTCACTTCGTTCAGAATGACAGAACGAAATGTAGGGGCCGATTTATCGTGCCCGCTTGCCCGCCGAGCGGGGTTAAGCGCAGCATATCTTACCGCACTCGATAAAACAATCCGCGCGCAACCCGGCCGGAATGAATTGTAGCGACACGATTCATCGTGTCCCCGCAGCCGTCGGTCTCTGATCTGCCTACCGTAGATGCAAACGGCAGTTTGCTCTTGGCTTCTTGGCTTCTTTGACTTTCATTTCACCTCAAAGCGCCGGGGCGGGTCTTGTGACCCGCCCCGTTGGCATTCCCCGATATCTACTGTCGGCAATCTCTCACGGACTGCCGACGGTCGTTACCTGATAAAACCATTTTCTCGATGAATCTTCGGGCAGCGGAGTGCCGTCCAGCGTGTCCACCGCAAACGTCTCCGCCGTGGTCAGAATCCACTCCGGCAGCGTCATCGCCGCATCGTCGGCACGGTACACGCGATAGCTGTCCGCTCCCGCCACCGCCGACCACCGTAGAGTTACGTGCATCGAATCC
>JAHJDG010000117.1 GCA_018812265.1 bacterium
GGATGAAATGGACTGGCTGAAGCGACATATCTTTGACGGAGAAGAATTCGGCGGGATCGGGAAGGGTCTCGGCGAAGCGGCGCGCGTACTGGTGAAGAATGCGCCGGGATCGCTGCCGGTTCTGATCGCGGATTATCTGAGCGAGCGCTGTGCGCGGCCCGTGCTGTTTGTGGCCGAGACCACTGAAGACGCCGAAGAAGCGGTGGATGATCTCACGGTTTTGATGGAGTACCCCCCCCTACCCCCCCACAAAGTGGAGGGGAGACAGGAAGTACCCCCCCCAGCCCCCCCGCAGAGCGGAGGGGAGACGCGAAGTACTCCCCCCGGCTCCCCCGCAAAGCGGAGGGGAGAGAGTAGTCCGTGCTTCCTGCCCGAGCGGCCGCACTTCGCGCGCGAACTCACGCCCGTCGAGCAGTCGGAGCGGGCGGAAGTCTTGCTCACGCTCGCGGGCGGCGGACAATCGGTGGTGGTGACCACGGCGGCGGCGCTCCTCGATCCCGTGCCCGAGCCGGGTTCGCTCTCGGCCAATCTCTACACGATTACCAAGGGCGAAACTCTGCCGCGCGAATCGCTCTTGCAGTATCTCGTGGAGGCGGGCTACAAACGTGAAATGTTCGCCGAGTCGGTGGGACAGTTTGCCGTGCGCGGCGCGGTGGTGGACATCTATCCGTTCGGCGCGGCCGAGCCGATGCGACTGGAATTCTTCGGCGAAGAGGTGGAAAGCCTGCGCACGTTCGATCCGTCCTCGCAGAAATCTACCGGCTACGTTGATGACGTGACGATGGTGGCGGCGGAACTGCCAAACACCGCGACGTCCTCGCTGCTGGCTCATCTTCCCGCAAATGCCGTGATCGTCTGGGCGAGCGGCCGGCCCGCGTGGGGCGCGCTGAAAAAGTCCTACGAAGAGCGGCAAGCAGCAAATGGCAATGGAGCGTTTCGCAAGCTGGCCGAGCGCTTCGTCGAAACGCTTGATCTGGAAGATGAAGCGAGCGAAGAGCCGGAAGAAGAAATAGGCGAAGACGAAAACGACACCGAGACGGCAAGCAATCAAGTTTTTCTGAATCCCGAAGAAATACGCCGCGCTTCCCGCTCGTTTACGCAAATCTTCCTCGAGAGCGCGCCGTGGGAATGCGACTCGACACTGGACTTGCAGGCGCAGCCGCAGGAGCGGTTCGCCGCGAATCTTCCGCTGGTGGCCGACCGCCTGAAGGAGTATCACGAACAGGGCACGCGCGCGGTTCTCCTGTGCGATACCGACGCGGCCGGAGAGCGGCTCGCGCAAATCCTGATCGAGCGCGGCTGCCCGGATAATGCTTTTGTAGTTCGCGAAGGGGGATTGCATCACGGTTTCACGCTCACGCGCACGAAGCTCGCGGTCCTTGTGGATCACGACATCTTCGGCCGGATGCGGCGGCGACGGAGATTTCTCAAGTTCAAGAACGTCGTTCCGCTGCACGATATTGACGCGCTAAAGCCCGGAGATTTCGTGGTGCACGTTGACTACGGAATCGGCCGCTACATGGGACTGACCAAGATCAGCGTCGGCGGCACGCAGCGCGAAGTCCTGAAGATCGAGTATCGCGACGGCGTGACGCTGTTCGTGAAACTCGAAAATCTCGCACAAGTACAAAAATATTCGGGTCGCGACGGATTTCAACCGCCACTCTCGAAAATCGGCGGCCGGGATTGGCGGGACCTCAAACGCAAGACGAAGAAATCGCTGCTCTCTATCGCCGAGGAACTGATTAAGCTGTACGCGCAGCGAAAGTCGGCCACGGGAATCGCCTATTCGGACGACACCGCGTGGCAGCGCGAGATGGAGGCGAGTTTTGCCTATGAAGACACGCTCGATCAAATGCGCGCGGCCGAAGACGTAAAACACGACATGGAACGGCCGCTGCCGATGGATCGTTTGATCTGCGGAGACGTGGGCTACGGCAAGACGGAGATCGCAATTCGGGCGGCGTTCAAATCGGTAACCGACGGCAAGCAGGTGGCGGTTTTGGTGCCGACCACGATTCTTGCGCAGCAGCATTTCCGCACGTTCCGCGAGCGGCTGAAAAACTGGCCGATCCGCGTGGAAGTGCTTTCGCGATTTCAATCCGCGAAGGAGCAGAAGCAGACGCTGAAACGGCTCGCCGACGGGAAAGCGGATATTCTCATCGGCACGCACCGCCTGCTTTCGAAGGACGTGCAGTTCAGCGATCTGGGCCTGCTCATTATTGACGAAGAGCACCGCTTCGGAGTGGTGCAAAAGGAACGGATCAAATCGCTGCGCGCGAATATTGACGTCTTGGCGATGAGCGCGACGCCGATTCCCCGCACGCTGCACATGGCGCTGATGGGCGCGCGCGACCTTTCGCAGATCAACACTCCGCCGCCGGGACGGCTGCCCATCGAAACCGACGTGGTGCAATTCTCGGAGAAGGTCATCAAGGACTCGATCACCTACGAAATGCAGCGCGGTGGGCAGGTGTTCTTCGTTCACAACCGGATCGAATCCATCGAGGCGGTGCGGCGAATGCTCATGCGGCTGTTGCCGAAGGTGAGGTTCGCGGTCGCGCACGGAAAGATGGACGAAGACAAACTGTCGCATGTGATGGTGGATTTCATCGAGGGCAGCTACGACGTATTGATCTCAACCATGATTATCGAGTCGGGACTTGATCTGCCCAACGTGAACACAATGATCGTAAACCGTGCCGACCGGTTTGGCGTGGCCCAGCTTCATCAGCTTCGCGGACGGATCGGACGGTCATCGCGGAAAGCCTACGCGTACCTGCTGGTTCCGCACAAGTTCGAGATCTCGCGGATGGCCCGGCAGCGGCTGGCGGCGCTCACCAATTTCTCTTCGCTGGGGGCGGGCTTTCAGGTGGCGATGCGCGATCTGGAGATTCGCGGAGCGGGCAACCTCCTCGGCCGCGAGCAGTCAGGGTACATCAATGCGGTGGGCTTTGAGATGTACCAGAAACTGATCGAGGAGGCCGTCCGCGAGGTTAAACTGGAGGTGGCGGGCGGCAACGGCAAGGAACAGCCGCCGGTTGAGCTCAGGCTGAAGCTCGAAGCTGACGCCTTTTTCCCCGAGGATTACATGCCGGAGGGGGCGATGAGGCTCAACTACTACCGGGATCTGTCGCGGACCAAGGAGCTGGATTCGGTGGACGAGGCCGAGCGCGAGGTGGCGGACCGCTTCGGGCGGCTGCCGGATGCCGCGCGGAACTTGTTTGATATGGTGCGGGTGCGTATCTTGAGAGAATGGCTCGGCGCGGAGACCATCGCTCTGGAGCGGGCGGTCTGCACGATCGAGTTCCCACAGGACGGCCTCTCGCGGGAGCGGGTGCTGGGGATCGCGGCAGCCGGCGAGGGCTTCCCGGTGGAGTTCTCCGCCTCCGGGCCGCTCAAAATCCGTTTGCCCTTGGGGATGGTGAAAGACTGGCGGGAGAAGCTGGGGTACACGCTGAAATATCTGCACAAAATTGCGGAAGTTGGTCGGCTGCAAGCAGCCGACACGGCGTAGTGCGTTCCGGCCGGGCGGGGACGCGTGCCTCGGCGAAAAATGTATTTCGCCACGTTAAGAAGACATACGTGTATATTTAATGCCATCGCATACCGACAATAACGGGAATCTCCAGCTCGGCGGCATTGCCCGCGCGTTTGGCATCGTGGCGGCGGCAGCGGCGGGGCTGTACATCGTGACGTATCTCTGTGTCGCACTGCTGCGAATTCCGTATCCGTTCGAGCTGGAATTCATGGAAGGGGACTCGGTAGATCAGGTGTGGCGGGTGCTGCACGGCCAGGCACTGTACGTACCGCCATCGGTCGAGTTTGTTCCGGCTTTGTATCCGCCGCTCTACTACTACATCGGCGCGGCGGTTGCCTACGTGATGGGGCTGGATATGCTGCCGCTGCGGGTCGTTTCGTTTCTCGCTTCGCTCGCCTGTTTCTCGCTGATCGGTTCGTTCGTGTGGCGGGAATCGCGCGACCGACTCGTAGCTTTGCTGGCCGTGGGTCTCTTCGCCGCTACGTATGCCGAGAGTGGTGCGTGGCTGGACACCGCGCGGGTGGATACGCTGCTGGTCATGTTCATGCTCGGAGCGGTGTGGTGGGTGAGATTCGGCAGGGGAAAGTGGCCCCACGTCGCAGCGGGGATACTGTCGGCGGCGGCGATCTTCACCAAGCAAACCGCGCTCCTCCTGCCGCTCGCGCTGTTCCTGTATCTTCTGCTGATGAGGCGCAATCGTGCGGCCTATTTCGGCATCGCGTTCATTGTCGCCTTTGGCGTGCCGTTTTTCCTTTTGATGAACGCATCTCACGGATGGTTCGGTCTATACACCGTGACGATTCCGGCGGCGCATCCGTGGGACAAACTAATGCTGCTGTCCTTCTGGACCCAGGACATTCTGTTGCCGCTGCCGATCGCGTTCACGTTAGTGTTTTTCTATTTGATTTTACGCTGGCGCGAACGGAGACGGGATGACTGGCTGTTCGTGCTGCTCGTGGGCGCGGGAATGATCGCGGCAGCCTACGCCCCGCGTGTGAAGGCGGGAAATTTCGACAATGATCTCGTCCCGGCCTACGCGTTTCTGGCGCTCGTTTTCGGCGCGGCCCTGGCCGATTTGCGGGAGCGAATTCGCAGGTCGGAGAGTTCACAAAGATCGACGGCGGGGCTTCTCCATGCGCTACTCATGCTGCTGGTCGTCGTGCAGTTCGCCTCGCTTGTCTATCATCCCTCGCGAATGATTCCCTCCGCGAAAGATCGCCAGGCGGGAATGGAACTCGTGCGGCAAGTGCGCGCCTACCCCGGCCCGGTGTGGGTCGTGCATCACGGGTACATTTCTGTCATGGCCGGGAAAGCGCCCCTGGTCACGATGCAACCGATGCAGGATTTGCTGGCTGCCACGGACGAGCGCAGCCGGGAGATGATCGTGGCCAGCGTGGAGGATGTCCTGCGGCGGCATTCCTTCGACGCGATTTTCCTGAACGAACCGTGGCCGGAACAACTGCGAGGTGTCGAGTGCTACGAAGCGAAGCGCGCAGTCTTTGCGGACACAAGCTGCTTCTGGCCGGTAACCGGCTATCGCACGCGGCCTGAACTTGTCTATGAACCCATTCGCACAACTTGTGGATCACAACAAAACCAAGAGATAGAGTAACACCACCCGGGCCGCCGCACGAACCGGCGGGCCACAGCGAAGGAGAAGATTCGTGAAAATCAGGAACGTCATTTCAATGGGACTGGCGATGCTGTTTGTGATCGCCGGTTGTGGGCCGAAAGAAGAGATTGTAGCCAAGGTCGGTCGGGAGAAAATCACCGCCAGCGAATTCAAGGATTCGTTCGTCAACCGCTATCGCGGCGAGGAAAACGCGAAGAACCGCTCCTATCCCGACCGCGAGCAGGCCGTACGCGAAATGGCCATCGAGCGCGCCAAGTATCAGGAAGCGGTGGCCCGCGGCTATGACAAACTGCCCGAGGCGACCGAGCAGATCGAGAAGATCGCCCGCCGCAAGGCGCTGGACATGCTGTACGAAGAGAAGATTATGAACGCGGTGATCACGGACGCGGCGGCCAAGGACTTCTACGACAAGTCGGGAGTCGAGTTGAAAGCGCGGCACATTCTGCTGCGCACCGTAACGGGCGATTCGACCAAGGACAGCGCAACCGTGAAAACGCGGATGGATTCGATCCATCAGGCGATCAAGAAAGGGCTGGACTTCAAAGCCGCGGCCAAGACGTTCAGCGAAGACGCGACCTCGGCGGCCGACTCGGGAGATCTCGGCTGGTTCCCGTGGGGACGAATGGTGGACGAGTTCCAAACCGTCGCCTGGAAAGCCACCCCCGGGCAGATTGCCGGACCGGTCCAGACCAACTACGGCTATCACCTGATTCTGGTCGAGGACAAACGGCCCGTGCAAGGGCGGACGTCCTATGAGGAAAGCCGCGAGCAGATCAAGAGCCAGCTGCGGCAGGTGTTTTCCACGCAACTTATGGAGACGGCCCGCGCATACGTGGAGAATCTCCGGGAGAAGCGGAAACTGGAAATGAACACGGAAAACATGGAAGTGTTCCGCCAGCGCCTCCTCGATCCCGGCGTGAGCAAAACGCAGGATATCAGTCCGGTGTTCACGGAAGATCAGAAGGCTTTGGTTGTGGCCACCTACTCGGGCGGGAAAGTGACCATCGCCGATCTGATCGAAAAAGTCGGCCAGAACGCGGCCCGGGCGAATTGGGCCGATGAGCAAACGATGAAGGATCTGATCCACTCGATTGCCGAGCCGGTTTTCCTCGAGGCGGACGCCGAGCAGCAGGGACTCTACCGCAAGGCGCTGCGCGATCCGGAAGTGGAAGCGCAGAAACGTCGGGCAATGGCCCGGCATCTCGAAAAGATGGAGGTGACCGACAAGGTCAATCCGACCGAGGACGACGAGAAGCGATACTACGAGAATCATCTCGCCGAGTTCGTTCAACCGGAGATGCGGACGATTCGCGAGATCTTCATCAAGGAAGACTCAGCCAAGGCGGCGCGGGTTCGCGAGCGGGCACTCAAGGGCGAGAATTTCACGAAGCTCGCGCGGCAGTTCAACGAGAAGGAATCCACCAAGGCCGATACCGGCCGCCTCGGTCCCTTTGAAGAGACGCGGTTCGGACTGATCGGCAAGACGGCGTTCATTATGCAGAAAACGGGCGAGGTTTCGCAGGTGGTTCCGGTCGGCAAGAACTACTCGGTGATCCAGCTTCTTGAGATGATTCCCTCTCGCACGAAGACGTGGGCCGAAGCGCAGACCGAAGCGAAGCGCAAATGCCGGCAGACGATGACCGAAAATGCGCAAAAAGCTCTGGACGAAATGGTTCTGGGCAAGTACAAGCTGGACGTGCAGGCCAATGTCCTGGCCGCCGTGTGGCCGCTGCCGGAAGACGCGCGCAAAGACAAACTGGCGCGGGAACCGTAACCGCTGGGAAGGGGAGAAGGATGAGGGATGAGGGATGAAACAATGGTCCCTTTGGCGGCGTCTTGCAAAGGCGGCGTTTGTCTTGGCCGCAGCCTCGATCTCCGTCGCGGGATGTGGATTGCGGAGTAACGAGGGGCCGCTGATTGCGCGCGCCGGATCACGGACGCTTTCGCAAACGGAGATGGAAACGGCGATCGGTTTACCGCTGGATTCCGTTCCTGAGGCGGAGCGGCGGCGCTGGGTCTCAAGTTGGATCGAACGCGCGCTGGTCGAGCAGGAAGCCGAGCGGCGCGGCCTCGACAAAGACGCCGACCTGGTTGCGAAGGTGCGCGCGCTGCGAGCGGAAATCTATCGCGCCCGCCTGCTCGCCGAGATGGACGCCACTCCGCCCACCGATTCAACGATCGCAGGCTATTATGAAACTCATCGTCAGGAATTCCTGCGATCCACCGACGCGTTTCTGATCGAACTCTTCTGGGCCGAGGAACGATCCGTGATGAATCGCTTCCGCGAGCAAATCGGACGCGGCGATACGACCCTGCTCGCGGCGGGAAGAGTGTCGTCCGAAGGCAAATGGCTCGCCGAACGCGGAGAGCTGGGCGAAGAATTCGAACGCGAACTGGAGAGCCTGTCGCCCGGCGCGGTGACGGCGATTCGTCCCTACGAAGACGGCTTCCGGGTCGCGCGGCTGGCGGAGAAATTCCCGGCCGGAACGGTTCTCGACTTATCGGCGGTGCGAGACGAAATCGAAGAACGGCTGATCGTCGAGCAGAGCCGGGCCCGGCAGGATTCGCTCGGCGCGTATCTTCGACACAGGTATCCGGTGAACGTGAATCTTCCCGAATCGCCGTGATCGCGCGGTGAACGCGGAAGGCATAACTTACTCTCTGAGGCGTACATGAAGCTCAATATCCGAGCCGCGGTGACGTGGATCGCGGTGCTGCTTACGTTCGGCGGCGCGGCGGCCGAAGACAACTACGTGGATCGCATCGTGGCGGTCGTGGACAACGAGATCATTCTCGAATCCGAATTGCAGCAGTACATTCAGTTCACGGCCGGCTCGCAGGCGGCGCTCGAAAAAATGTCCCAAACGCAGATTGACAGCCTGCGCCGGGGAGTCCTCGAAGAACTGATCCGCCAGAAAGTGCTGCTCGCGAAAGCGCGGGCCGATACGATGCAGGTGGAAGCGCGGGTGGTGGACGCCGAACTCGACGGACGCGTGAAGGCGCTCATAGATCAGGCGGGCGGACAGGAACGGCTCGAGGATTATTACGGAATGCCGCTCGCCCGAATCAAGCGACAGTTCCGCGCGCTGGTCGAGGAGGGGATGCTCATCGAAAAAGTCCGGCAGGCGAAGCTTAAAGACGTTGCCGTGACGCCCAGCGACGTGCAGCGGTTCTGGGAGATGTATCGGGACTCGATGCCTGAACTCAAGGACGCCGTGCGGATCGCGCACATTCTCCTGCAGGACTCGCTGTCCGAGAGCTCGATTGAATCGGCCATCGCCAAGGCCTATTCGGTGCGCAAGCTCCTGCTGGCGGGTGACCTGACGTTCGAGGGCTATGCGATGGCCTATTCTGAAGACCCGGGATCCGCCTCGAAGGGCGGGATTCTCGGAACGACCAATCGCGGCGAGCTGGTTCCCCGTTACGAAGCGGCGGCCTATGGTCTCGAAGAGGATGAGATTTCCGAGCCGGTGGTGTCGGAGTTCGGCGTGCATCTCATCCGTTTGAACGAGCGCATCGGCGAGAAGATCAACACCAGTCACATTCTCTTCAAGATCGTTCCCACCGACCATGATCGCGAGGTCACGCGGGCACGGGCCGATTCGATCGTACAGGCGCTGCGCGGCGGAGCCGATTGCGGAGAGCTTGCGCTTCGCTATTCCAGAGACCTCAAGACGGCCGGCAAGGGCGGTGATCTCGGCTGGTTCGCTCCCGAAGAGTTGCCGGACGATTTTCGCGCTCCGGTGACGGGACTCAAGAAGAGCGAGATCACCGAGCCGATTCGCACCCGCTTCGGCCTGCACGTTCTCAAGGTGACCGACCGCACCTTCGCGCGCAAGATCACACTCGAGGAGGACTATGAGCGGGTCAAGCGAATGTCGCTGGCCAAGAAGCAGGATGAAATGTACTCGAAATGGGTGGATGAACTTGCGCAGGACACCTACATCGAAAGAAAATAAGAAACGAGAAATGAGAAACGAGCGCGGTAGTGCCGCACGGCAGTGCGCTCTTCCCGTTGCGCAGCATGGATATGCGCTCCCATCTCCCTCCGCTTACGGGGGGATTAAGGGGGATCGCAACCTTTTTAGCGAGAACTTCCATGCGAATCGAACTAAGCAAATGCGTCGTGCGCTCGTGGGAGGAGAGTGACGCGCCGTCGTTGGCGCGCTGCGCCAACAACCGCAACATCTCGCGGAATCTGCGCGATGCTTTTCCGTTTCCCTATACCGAGGACGACGCGCGGTCGTTCATTGAAATGGCGCGCGGTCGCAACCCCGATACGTTCTTCGCGATTGAAGTGGAAGGCGAGGCGGCGGGTGGCATCGGCTATCGGCTGCAGGGGGACATAGATCGCGTGGCCGCCGTGATCGGCTACTGGCTGGCCGAACCGCTCTGGAATCGCGGGATCATGACCGAAGCGCTGGCGGCGGTGACGGACTATGCGATCCGCGAGCACGGCTTGACCCGCGTCTATGCGACGCCGTTCGAGTGGAACGCGGCTTCGATGCGCGTCCTCGAAAAGTGCGGCTACCTCTGCGAAGGCCGCCTCCGCAAACGCGCCATCAAAGACGGAAAAGTGATTGACCTGTTCATGTACGCGTATGTCGTAAACGATGAACGATGAGCAATGAAAAGAAAATCAGAAATTAGAAATGAGAAACGAGAAAGAAAGCGCACAATATGATCAGTTTGTAGGGGCCGATTTATCGTGCCCGCCAGTGCGTTGTGGTAGGGGCTGATTGCATCGCCCGTTGTAGTTTCACACGGCAGTGTGTTGTGGTAGTGCCGCACGGCTGTGCGCTCTTGTAGTGACACGATTCATCGTGTCCTGATCCGGTGGTAGATGTAAACGGCAGTTTGCCCGTAGGGTCGCACGGCCCGGCGAACCGTGGGGCTGTTCTGTGTGGCCGCCCGTAGTCCCGTCCCGAGCGCAGCGAAGGAAGCCGACACCGCACGAATTCCCCGCCGTTGTCAGTCTCCAGACCGGCAATGGCGCCATTGCGGCTCAAGAGAGCCACAACGGCGAAAGCCCTTACCTTTTCCCGGTGGTGACTCTCCAGAGTCGCCCTTCGGCAAAGGTTGGGGTGAAGAAAACATCGTAGGTAATAGTTGTACAGAAAGGAGAATGGCGATGATCCGCATTCTGACTTGTGCACTGCTGTTTCTTGTTTTGACTTGCCCACTAGGTCAAGCCGAGGCTACACAATCATCTTCTGCTGGCAAAGAAGCACAGACAATTGCCGTTGATACAACAATTGATACCGTTGAAAAGACACAAGCCGAACCGCTCACAATCGAGAACCATATTGAGTTATTGACAGCGAGAGTAGATACGATAGCAGAAGAGATCGGAACAATAAAGGAAAGATATTGCTATTTTGGAAGTGCCCTGTCCTTTCAAACCACAGTCTTCGCGCTTATTACGGCTGGGCTGTTGGCAATAGCAGGCTTTTGCACGTGGGCAGGTTTTCGCCATGAAGTGAAAACTATCGAAAGGCACCTGACTGAGCGCATGGAGCTCAGGGACAAGGAGGTGTCAAAACAACTCAAGGCTATTACAGATCTGAAAATCAAACTCCACAACACGACCTGTTCCACAAGAGCGTCTATCGGTGATTGGTTCAGCGAGAAGGGCTGGCATCTGCTGGCCTTAGAGCAATTGTTGTGGGCGGCTCAGGAAGCTGCCTCGGCGTGCGAACTCATGGATGAAAAGAATCGCCGCGACGAAGCGCTGTCCTCCTGCGACGCGGCGCTTGAAGAGATCACTACCGTACTCCAGAAGGCGCTGGCTGATCAAGGTACAGATTGGAGCGAGTTCGACTACGAAAGTAAACGGAAAGAACTCATGAAGGTGGAGTCGTGTGGACAAGAATCTATCATGAATTTGACAGACAAAATCAGAGTCTTACTACTCGACTGCAAGAAACGGAAGGAAGGGGGATTACCTAAGGATAGCGCAGAGAAAGGCAAGACGACATGATCCCCCCGCAACCCCCGCCCCTCACGGCGAGTTCAATAGTCAACTGGGTCGAAATGCCCACAAACCATTCAATCCATTGAGAATACAGCATTTGAAGAGACTGCTGCAAGGAGCGATGTGCGCGCTCGCTATCCTTTTATATAGTGGAGCGTACGCGCAGACCTCCCCTCCGCTGAGCGCGACCGGAATCGGGCTTCTCAAATACAAGGGCGGCGGCGACTGGTACAGCGCGGCGCGGGCGCTGCGCAACCTCATGCTGTTCGCGCGCGAGAGCACCAACCTCCGCCTCGCCCCCGAACCGACCGCCGTCGAACCGTCGTCGCTGGAACTCTTCGCCTACCCCGTCACCTTCATCAACGGCCACGGCAACGTCGCGTTCAGCGAGGACGACGTCCGTAATCTGCGCGCGTACTTCGCGGCGGGCGGATTCCTGTTCGCCAACGACGACTACGGCATGGACGCGAGCTTCCGTCGTGAGATGAAAAAAGTCCTGCCCGAATCCAAGTTCATCGAACTGCCGTTTTCGCATCCCATCTATCACGTGCAATACAATTTCCCGAACGGCACTCCCAAGATCCACGAGCACGACAAGCTGCCCGCGCAGGGATTCGGAGTGTTTCTGGACGGCGTGATGGTCTGCTACTACAACTATCAGAGCGATCTCTGCGACGGCTGGGAAGCGGAGTCCGTGCACGGCGATCCGCCGCAGAAACGCCGCGCCGCGCTGGAGATGGGAACGAATGTGCTCCTCTATGCGCTGTCACGGGGAGTACAATAAGAAGAAGCTGAAATGCTGAAAAGCTGAAAGACTGAAAAAGAGGAATTGACTTGCGGGAGGTATCATGGGCGACCCGAAACCCCTCATCACCATCAAGAAAGACGGCCCGTATGTTGTGTCGGGCGTGCGCGATCTGACCAACTCGAAGGGCGAACACCTCACGATCCAGGATCCGATGTCGCTGTGCCGCTGCGGACAATCGAAGAACAAGCCGTTCTGCGACGGCTCGCACCGCACCGCCGGATTCAAAGACGACAAAAACTGACGAGATCTGTCATCCTGAACGAAGTGAAGGATCTCTCGGGTCGGCTGCAAGCAGCCGACACCGCTATACACATTCTGTACATTACTACCTACTAGGCGGGACGCTCCCGCGTCCCGCACACCACCGGCATTGCGAACACGGATGAACAGGAGACTCTGAATGGGAGCGCGTGAAGTACTGCAGACGATTCATGGATGGATGGCCCGGCTGCGGCGGGCGATCATGGCAAATCGGCTCAAGGCCGGAGCGCTGGCGGCGGTCGCCGGACTCGTGGCTGCAAGCCTTCTGATCCTGATCGTAGAAGCGGTGGGACATCTCTCCGGCGCGGCCCGCGGCGTACTGCTCGCGCTGTGGGGAGTTGCCGCGCTTGCCGCGCTCGGCGTGGGCGTCGTCTGGCCGGTGCTGCGCTACACGGTGTTCGCTCCCGACGACAAAAAGCTCGCTGGAGACTATGCGCGACGAATGCCCGGTGTGCGCGACCGCGTGCTGAACGCCTTGCAGCTTCTCGAACGAGCCGAAGGCGCGAACCGCGAAGGATACTCGCCGGATTTGATCTTGGAAGCGGGCCGCGAGGTTGCAGAGGATTTGCAGCCGGTGGATCCGCGCGCGCTACCCGATAAAAAACCCATTCGTCTGCTTGGACGGGCGGCGATTGCCGTAATTGGATTCGCCGTGCTGTTTCTCGCTTTTGCAGGCGGGCCGCTACTTCGCGCTGGCGAACGGGTGATGAAACCCGGTCAGGAATTCGAGCCGCCGCCGCCGTTCACGTTGACGATTTCTCCCGGCGACGTGGAACTCGTACGCGGCGACTCGCTGCTGGTAACCGTGACCGCGAGCGGCGCGATCCCCCGCTCGATCACGCTCGAACGAATCGAGAAGGGTAAGCGTGCTTCGGAACCGGTGACGCTGAAAAGCGAGACCGGAGAATTTCGTTATACCTATCGCGGTATTACCGCGCCCTTTTCGTATTGGGCGCACGAGGGTCGCGTGCAAAGCGAAGCCTACGACGTGACCGTGCAGGAACTCCCCGCCGTCCGTTTTCTCTCGCTCCGTTTGACTCCGCCCGCCTATACCGGCATGCCCGATCAGGTTCTGGAGGAAAACGTCGGTGACGTCGCGGCTGTCGTCGGAACAAAGGTGAAGTTCCAGCTTGCCGCCACCAAGCCGCTGAAGGACGCGCGCATCGAGTTTATCGAGCCGGAGTTTCCCGGAACCGAAAAGGAAACCATCCGCGCCGAGCAGAAACTCGACGTGGACGGCTCGCGCGCCGGCAGCGAGTTCCGGGTGCAGAAAAGCGGTTACTATCGCATTCGCCTGACCGATCGCGAAGATTTAAAGGATCGCGACGCGATTCTGTATCGCATCACCGCGCGTCCCGATGAATTTCCGCTGGTGAGCGTTCTTCAGCCGCCCAACGATCTGGAGATCGCCGCCGGAGTCAAAATTCCACTGGTGGCCGAGGCGATGGACGATTTTGGTTTCTCCCGTATCGCGCTGCGCTATCACCGCACTTCCGCCTACGAACCCGCTGAAGCGCGTGAGGACGAGTCGCTTTTTGAAAAAGTGCCGCTCAATCTGCGGCTCTTGGAACCGGGCCGCGCCGTGGCCGAAATGCAGTGGGACATGACGCCACTCGATCTGTTGCCCGAAGATCAGGTCGCCTACTTCGTGGAAGTGTGGGACAACGACGCGATCAGCGGCCCCAAGCGCGCCCGCAGCGAAACGCGGATGCTGCGCTTCCCGTCCATGTCGGAGATTTTTGAAGAGCAGGAGAAGATGTCCGAAGCCCGCGAGATTACGCTCTCCGAGTTGCTCGAGCACTCGCGCGACATTCGGGAAAAGGTGGACAAAGCCATTGAGGAATACAAATCCAATCCCGATCTGAGCTGGGAGCGCAAGAAGGAAATCGAGCAGCTCATGGAAAAACAGCGCGCCATGAATGACATGCTCGAGCAGATTTCCGACGCGATGGAAAAGGCCGCCGAGCAGATGCAGCAGCGCTCGATGTTCTCTCCCGAGGTTATGGATAAAATGATGCAACTGCAGAAGCTGGTGCAGGAAGTCATCACTCCCGAGATGCGGGCTGCGCTGCAGAAACTCGCGCAGTCCCTCCAGCAACCGAGCGAAGAAGAGATGCGGCGGGCGATGGAGAACTTCCAGCTCACGCAGGAGATGTTCGAACGCGCCCTCGATCAGACGCTCAACATGCTCAAGCAGCTCAAGATGGAGCAGAAACTCGATGAGCTGACCCGCCGCCTCGATGAGCTGGGCCGTCAACAGGAACAGCTCAACGAGAAGATGGACAAGAACACTCCCGAGACCGCGCCCAAGAACGCCGATGAGCAGAAGAAGCTGGCCGAGGAAATGCGCAAGATCGAGGAGGAAGCCCGCAAGCTGGCCGAAGAGATGAAAAAAGAGAACACGCCCGGCCAGAAGGAGATGCAGCAGGCCCAGCAGGAGATGCAGGAAGAGCAGCTCTCCGAGAAAATGGAGCAGAATGCTCAAACCATGAACATGTGCCAGAACCAGTCGGCTAAAAAGAGTGGAAAACAATCGCGTCGAAAGATGGCCGAGTTGGCCAACATGATGCAGAACGTGAAGCAGCAGATGCAGCAGGATCAGATGGCCGAGGTGCTCGAAAAAATGGAGCGGGTGCGCGATCAGGTGCTCGACCTCTCCATGCGGCAGGAAAAGCTGTGGCGGGAGTCGGAAGGACTGGAAGCCGGAAGTCCGTTGACGGCACAGGCCGCCGAGGACCAGGAAAATCTGCGGCAGGCCTTGAGCCGCGTGAACGAGGATCTGCGCGAACTGGCGCGCGAAACAATGTTCGTGACTCCGCAGCTCATCGGCGGAATCTACAGTGCGATGAACCTCATGGGACAGGCCGCGCAGGCCGGGCAGGAGCGCGATCCGCGCACCGCTTCGCACTACCGTCGGCAATCCCTCGGAGCATTAAACAGCGCGCTCAAACAATGCCAGCAGGCCTGTTCGGCATGCCAGAGCCAGTGCAACAAGCCGAATCCCAACTCGATGTGCAACAAGGCCGGGCAAATGGCTTCGCAGCAGCAGAAGATCAACCAGCAGACGCAGAACCTGATGTCGCAGTGCCAGAATCCCGGCAGCCTGACGATGGGCGAGCAGGCGGCGATGCAGCGGCTGGCCGTCGAGCAGCAGGGACTCGCCAAAACCGCCAAGGAACTGGCTCAGGAAGCCGCCGCCTCGCAGCGGAGCTTGGGCCGTCTCGATGATATTTCCAAAGAGATGGAAGAAGTCGCCAAGGATCTCGAAAATCGCAACGTTACTCAGCGCACCATGCAGCGGCAAGACCACATCGAGTCGCGTCTCATGGATTTCCAGCAGGCGCAGCGCGAACGCGAATTCTCACCGCGACGACGCGCGAACACCGGAGTGGACGTTGTGCGCGCGAGTCCGGGGCCGCTTCCCGAAAAACCAGGACAGGACCAACTGCGGCAGGATATCCTGCGCGCACTGGATGCAAAATACACTCCCGACTACGAACAGCTTATTCGGCAATACTTCGATGCGCTCTCGAGATGGAAGTGACAATAATTCCCCCCGCCACTTCGTGGGGGGGTAGGGGGGGAAATGAAGAATCAACAATACATTCGTGTCAACACAGGAGAAACATTCAATGCGGCACGGGATTCTGTTGGCACTCCTGCCTCTGGTGGCGTGGGGACAGTTCACCTTCGCGCCGGTCCGCCTAGATGATGGACTGGCGGAGTCATACTACTATCCAAGAGTGGAAGCGGTGAGCGAAGACAGCCTGCTTTGTACGTGGGGATCGGATACGGAAGGGGCATTTGTTACATGGGGACGGAGGGTGGCCGCGAACGGATCGCCCGCCGGATCATGGACGCTGCTTCACGATGCTGGCGGCCAAGCGACCTGTCCGGCCAGCGTGAAATCACTGCCGTTGTCGGTCGGTGGCGAAGCCCGACTGTTTTATCATACGTGATCGCGATATACCTTGCTCCAGTTCGTCTCCCCGGAGGGGCAGACGCTGGATTCCATCGAATGGTACCTCTCGTCCTCGCCGCAGATGGTTCGCACCGGAACCAGTCTGTTCATCTCGTTCCATGATTGGAACTCCGGCCAGCAGGCGCTGGTGTGGGTGAGCGAAAACGGAAACGTCCTTCACCGACAACAGGAAGATCATCTCGAAGTTCCTTTCGCATACAATGTTGGTGATACGGCGATGCTCGTCGAATACGTGCAGCGAATAGACGAGGACTGGATGTGGCGGAGACTGTCCGTTCACGGGTATAACACGCAAGGATTGCGTGTTCTGAGCGATACGCTCCTGTGGGACACGCTGGATTCCGGGCCTGCCCCCCAACACGTTTTTGCGGGGTCGGATTTCGATATGCAAAATAGAGAATTGCTTGCAGTATCGGTGACGGCGCGTTCCATACAATATCCGGACAGCTACCGTGTCCAAGTTGTGCGCTACGCAGACGGCGAAGTCAACGTGCAAGAGCCGTTCGATCCGGGTCCGCCGCCCCCGCAAGGATACCTGAGGGGCTTCAAAGTGGCTCACGGCGAAAATGGTGGCGGTGTCTTGGCTTGGTTCGGCATACGGATCTACGAACATTTATCGCTTAACCTGCGCGCATTCAATGCGAATGGTCAGCTGTATGATGTGACTCACAATATCGCACTTGATCCGAACCTGCTCCCCTCGGAAATGGATCTGACGGTCCACGGAGGAACGGTTTACACAGCCTATGCTCTCAGCACCGGTATTGACTCATTGCGCGGAGTCTGGCTCGCGGGTTTTCCGGAAAGCGAGCTCCTGCCGGTGAGCGTGCCGCCGAATGCCTTGCCGAACCTTCTCGGCTTGTCCGCTTACCCAAATCCGTTCAATTCCGTCACGCGGATTGACTACGTCGTACCGCAGATGGGTGATGTTTCCTTGACGGTGTTCGACCGCTTGGGCCGCGAAGTGACAACGCTCTCTCGAGGTATGCAAACGGCAGGCGAGCACTCGATTCTTTGGAATGCCGATGGGGTTTCTTCAGGGATTTACTTCGTGCGAATGAACTCGGGCGGTACAACGAACACTTGCAAACTGGTTCTGATTCGATGAGACATATAAGCTCTTCCGTAAGACACTTCATTTCGCTGTGTGTGATGTTCCTTGTCGTCACTTCCGCCGTGGCGCAAGAAACACAGATTCCCATCGAGATTCACGGACGGCCCACCAAAGACCGTCGTCCGCTCGGCGAACTCCAGCTTCTCATTGAGCGGGCGCGCAGCGCGGAAATGCGCGGTGACTTCGAGCGGTCGCTTCCCATCTGGCGGGAGCTGCTCGCTCGCGATCCCTGGAACCGCGAAGCGATCATGGCCATTCCCCGCGCGCTGCTCGTTCTGCGTGACTTCACTCAGGCTGAAGAATTTCTGCGCCAGTGGATGGCCAAAGATATGTTTCGCCCGTTCCCGGTGACGCCCGAAGATCCGACCAGCAAGTATTCGCTCATGCTGCGGCTCGGCGAAATCCAGCTGGCCAAGGAAAACGAAGCCGGTGCGTGGGAGATTTGGAATACGGCCCTGAAGGAAGCGGGCCGCACTCCGGAGACGGTGCGGTCGCTTGTGAATCTTCTGCAATCCAACCGCCGTTGGGAGGAGAGCGAGCGCTACATTCGCAGCTATCGCAAGGAAATCGCCGACGCCGCCTTCATGTCGCTGGAGCTCGCGATAAGCCTGCAAGGGCAGATGAATTACGGAGCGGCGGCGGAAGAGCTTCTGCTTTACGCAGAGAGTTCGCCCGCGCGATGGCAGACCGCATCGAGTTACCTCAATCGCTTTCCGGCCGACACGGCGGTCATTGAGAAGGTGAATATCGTGCTGCAACGAGCCGTGAAACGCGACCGCGCGAGCGCCGAACTCCAGAGTATCATGGCCGGTTGGGCGCATCGCGTCGGAAATCTCGACGAATATCTCGATGCCACCATCGCCGCCGATTCACTTTCGAAAGCCGGCGGAGCGCAGGTTCTGAATGCTTCCGAGCAGCTTCTACGTGAAGAAGCGGTGGAATCGGCGCGTCGCGGATTCCGCAAGATTCTCGCCTGGCAGACCGCTCCCGACGTGGCCGCGCGCGCCGAACTTGGTCTCGGGCAATGTCTCGAAGCGCTCGGCGAGTGGGCCGACGCGAAAGCGGCCTATCTGAATTTCATTGACAAGCATCCCAGTTTTCGCGAAGTGGATCAGGCCCGCTATCACGTCGCCGACATTCTCTTGCAGCGCGAGAATAGTCCGCTAGAAGCACTGACGATCTTCCGCGGACTCTGGTCGCGGCCGCTGGGCGTTTCGCGTACGGATGTAGGTCTCAAAATCGGCGATTGTCATGCGTGGATGAGCGAGTTCGATCCGGCCATCGGCGCGTGGAAGGACGTAGCGAACTTGGATCGCGGCTTGGGCGAGGACGCGACGTTGGCGCTCCTGCGGGTCGCGCGCGCGAATCTCTGGCGCGACTCGACGAACGCTGCGCTCGCTGCGCTCGATAAAATCACCGCCGCCAACACCATGAACACCGCCTTCAACGACGCCATGCTCTACACCGCTCTGCTCGGCGAAGGTGGATTTCACCGGGCGACGCGCGCTTTTGCCGAAGCCGACTACGCGAGCTTTCGTCACGAAGACTCTCTGGCGGCGGCGCGCTACGAGGAATCGGCAAGTCTCCTGAAGTTCGGCAAACTCGCGGAATGGGCGCGCTATTCGCAGGCGCTCGCGCTCCGCGATGCCGGTCGCCCCGCCGAATCCGTCGCCGTACTCGATACGTTTATCGTGACCTATCGCCAGTCGGTGGACCTCGACCGCGCCAAGTACACGCGGGCCGTGATTCTCATGGACGATCTCGCAAGATACGAAGCCGCCCGCGCCGAACTCGAACAATTCCTGATTGACCACCCCCGTTCGATCTATCTCGAGCCGGCCCGCCGCCGCGCCCGAATGCTCACGGGCAAGGTGTCGTAACGAAACAATTCCTTTCGTCATTGTCGGTCTCTTGACCGGCAGTGGCGTCCCAGTGGTGACTCTCCAGAGTCACCCCCTTCGTGAAAACACGGGCGCGATAAATCGGCCCCTACAACAAGAGACACGATGAATCGTGTCGCTACACAACCATGAAACACCGTCTTCATTTCATCCTTCATCCTTCATCCTTCATCCTTTGCCTTCTTGGCATCTTGGTTTCTTGGCTTCTTGGTTCTTCCGCTTCCGCCCAGAAGCTCCTCATCCCGATGGACCTTTCCCAGACCGATCACCTCAAGGCTTACGGCGTCGCCTGGGAAGCTCTGAATCGCGGGCTGAAGGTCGAGTGGCTCCTGAACTATCGCGGCGGCAGTTTTCTCATGGATCCCGCGCCGGAGATCGAGAACACCTGTCGGCTGCGGGGAGTGCTCGCCGAGTCGGGAGTGGACGAAGGCTCGATCTACGCGCAGATCGAGGACTCCAACATGGAGGTGGTGCTGCTCGAAAAGGCGACCAAGCTCGCCATCTACGCTCCCCCCGACGTGGAAGACGGCCCGTGGGACGACGCCGTGAATCTCGCGCTCACCTATGCCGAGATTCCCTTCGACCGCATCTATGATGAGGACGTCTTAGCGGGCAAGCTCGCCAAATACGACTGGGTGCATCTCCATCACGAGGACTTCACCGGTCAATACGGCAAGTTCTACGGGATGTATCGCAACGCCGACTGGTACATCCGGCAGGTGCGGGACGAGGAAGCGCGCGCGTCACGTCTTGGATTCAGCAAGGTCTCACAATTGAAGCTGGCGGTATCGCGGGCGATCCAGAGCTACATCGGACAGGGCGGATTTCTGTTTGCCATGTGCAGTGCGACCGACAGCTACGACATCGCGCTCGCCGCCAGTGAAACCGACGTCTGCGCGCCGGTCTTCGACGGCGATGGAATTGATCCGAACTATCCGGCCAAGATGCGCTTCGTCTTAGGCTTCGCCTTCGAGAACTACGGGCTGCTCACCGATCCGATGGTTTACGAGTTTTCCGAGATTGACGTTTCGCCGCGAACCGGCATGTCGGCCCGCGGCGACGCCGGCGACTACTTCACGCTCTTCGATTTTTCCGCCAAGTACGATCCCGTGCCGACCATGCTCACGCAGGATCACACCAGCGTCATCAAGGGATTCATGGGTCAGACCACGGCCTTTCACAAGCGGTTCATCAAGCCGTCGGTGACGATCCTCGCCCAGAACGAGGGCACCGACGAAGTGAAGTACATCTACTCGAACTTCGGCAAGGGTTTTTGGACTTTCTACGGCGGCCACGACCCCGAGGACTACCGCCACCACGTCGGCGATCCCCCCACCATTCTCGAACTCCACAAAAACTCCCCGGGCTATAGGCTCATCCTCAACAACGTCCTCTTCCCGGCTGCAAGGAAGAAGGAATTGAAGACGTAACCATATACGCTACAACGAATAACCATACTAAGGACAAGGACTCTAAGATATGTGTTGCCAAACAACCTTTCCTGTCCTGGCAAATCAGTTACCACGGAGGAGTTGAATCTTTTTTAAGTGCGTGCCTCCTTGCATGACAGCCAAACCGAAGGGAAATACACCCAACACACATAATATGTTAAACTTACGACGAAATTCCCAATCGCGACAAACACTTGAGCAGCCTCACGCTGCCCTTGCTTTCTGATTTTAGATGAATATATTGTCTCCTTAGAATGCGGTCCTAACAATGAGGATTGCCATGAAAACCCTTAGCTTAGTTGTTGATCCTGAACGGCGTCGCGTTCGTTTGGAACGGGATGATAATGCCGTCGAATGGATTATGTCGGCGGCGGAATTTGACAGCCTGTTGCGGCTTCTTGATCCTGCGCGACTAAGGGACATATTTACAACGGTTCAGCGTGAACCACCTGATGTGTCTGAGAATCATGAGATAGAGCGTCCTGAGTCCAGGGGAGCCGTGCTGGATGAGCCTTCCGTATTGAGCGAAACAGTGAGGAAGGTGAAGGGGGTGCTCTCGGGTCACAAGTTGCGCAATCACGGAGTGGACTATGCGGTAGCCGTGGTCTGGGCGTTATCGAAACTCGATGGCAAGGGCTTTGCCAAAGAGTTCGAAATAGCGGAATGCTTTGAGGCGATATATGAGGGAAATAGTAGCCTTCGAAGTGCATTGCATCACGGACGGCGGGAGAAACTGTTGGAACGATCGGACGATGGTCAGTGGAGAATAACTCAGCATGGCAAAACCCTGCTTAGCAACGCCAATCTCCGCGCGCGCATTGAGAAGCGCAGTAGTCGTATCCGGAATGTTCCTGCCTCAGGCGGCCAATCAAGCATTGCGCCAGAGCTACACGAGAATGAGTCGCTTCGCAGGGCACTGTTGGAGGATAATGGACAGACGTTCGAGGCTTTTGTTCGCGCAAAGCGCCTCCGCGAACGGAACCGAAAAAATGCGGATATCATTGCTCACTTTGCATACTTTCTCGCGAAACAACTCGGTTTTTCAGAGTTTGACGAGAACGATATTTACACTATGTATCGGATTGTTGGCCGGCAACACCCCGAATACTTACGGACCAACATAGACAATCATAGACGCTTCTTCAGCATCTATAATAAGTTGCGCAATAGGAAGTATGCACCAAATGATTTGCTGATCGAAGTCGTTGAGCAAGGTCGAAATCTCGCCAAAGGGAAGAAAGCCAAGCGGAGCGAGGATACCCAGAGGTTTTTTTAGTTGCTAGGCAAACGTTTCAAGATAAGAAAGAACAATGGGAGGAAGGATGGAACAAGTCACAGAGTCCTTTCAAGCAAAAGGTGTACGGGTTAGCTGTGCAGGGGAGCCGACGATTGTGGCTGGCCTGCTTCGTCGTTTCAAGGAAGTTGTGCGGACGGAGTTGTCGGGCACGCGGCAGAGTTGTCGATCACCAATTGTACCTGTTAGGCGCGCCCCAAGGTATCTCGACCTTTACGGACGAAGAGATGGTTTGCCGTATAAGGAAGTAATCCGGGAGCTTCTTCCAGAAATCAGCCTCCAGGACAGAATGAAATGCGTTATGTGGACACACGGCTTTAAGAAATGCGAGGGTGCCATCAAGCTTGACGGGATTCAACAAGTGTTTCGGCACATGAAATGGACGTTCCCTCGCCGACCGCACAGAACCCTCAATAGTCTGATTCGAAAAGGACTTGTGGAAGAGACTTCCCTTGACGCATTTGTCCCCACTGAAAAGCTGATGCGGGAAATGGAGTCGCGCCTTTCTGCCGAGCCGGATTCTTAAACCAACGGCCCTGAATTACCATGCATTTAGCCGAAAACTCCGCCGCCCGCGGTCTCCTGACTGGCAATGGCGCCATTGCGGCTCTGGAGAGCCACAACGGCGATACGTAGCGCCGCATGGATATACGCTCTTCTCCGCCGAGCCGGTTTAAGCGCGCACTTTCCTTTCCGCCAGCAAGCCTTTGCCGCGCGCAACTCGGCCGGAACGCAAGGTTAACATAGAAGGAGCCCCACCATGTTCGCTTGTCAGTGGCATGTGGATGTGCCGTACGGAAAGCAGAAGGAAGCGCTGAAGATTCTGAAGGACTGGCACGATGAGATGGAAGCGTCGCCCGACTATCCGAAAGATCGCGGCGCGCGGCTGACCGTCGGTCACATTGGAGTCTCAACCTCGCATCTCGTCGTCGAGCACGTGTTCGATTC
The DNA here is from genome assembly GCA_018812265.1 of bacterium. Classification (GTDB taxonomy): domain Bacteria; phylum Electryoneota; class RPQS01; order RPQS01; family RPQS01; genus JAHJDG01. Next base: position 22,908 of record JAHJDG010000117.1, read on the forward strand.
GCTGGCCGACTGGGAAAAGGTCATCGAAGAAGTCGCCACCGGCAGGTATCGCCAGTACACCGACGCGCTCTCGCCGATCGTCGTCCCCGGCTCGCAGCACTGGAAAATTCTGAGAATCGTCAAGTAGCCCTCCCGGCGCACTCGGTAATTCGAGGGGCCGATCTGCCATGTCCGGCGGCACTGCCGGGCGTGGTTTTCTCTTTTTTTGGCAAGCCAAATCTCCCCTTGCACATGACCTAAACGTAGCGTAAATTGCGCGCGTGAAAACGGCCGGAAGGGACAGCCCGCTGTGATTGAGCTGGTCCGGGCCGTACGTCCTAAGCGGTTGAAATCCATGAACAAGAAAGAGAAAGAACCTCCCGATCAGGGCATGACCATTGACGAGATCAAGAGCCGCACCAAGCTCCGCAGCGGCCTGACTGGTCTCCGCCCCGACGGACGCCCGCGAACCCTCGGCCCGGTGTCCGACCTCGAACGGCACATCCCCCCCGAGTGGTGGACGACGCTGTTCAACGCGGTCTACCTCAAGACCGACGGCGACGTGGTGGAGGACCATGAGCTTACCCGCCGCGAGGTGGATCTGGTGGTCGCGCTGACCGGCATCGAACCGGAGGACCGCGTGCTCGATCTCTGCTGCGGGCAGGGCCGGCATGCGCTCGAACTCGCGCGGCGGGGATTCAAACAGGTGGCCGGCGTGGATCGCTCGCGCTTTCTGATTCGCCTCGGCCGCCGCCGCGCCAAAAAAGCCGGGCTTTCGGTGCAGTTCCGCGAAGGCGACGCGCGCAAAGTGCATCTGCCCGAAAACTCCTTCGATTGCGTCATCATGATGGGTAACTCGTTCGGCTATTTCGAGAGCGCCGACGATGACGCGCGCGTGCTCGAATCGGTGAAGCACGTCCTGCGCTCGGGCGGACTGTTGCTTCTGGATTTGGCTGACGGCGAATTCCTGCGCGAACACTTCGAAGCCCGCTCCTGGGAATGGATTGACGACAACTACTTCGTCTGCCGCGAGCGCTCGCTCTCGAAGGACGGCGCGCGGCTCATCAGCCGTGAAGTGGTGGTCAGCGCGCAGGAAGGCGTGATCACCGATCAGTTCTACGCCGAACGGCTCTATTCGCGCACGGCCATCGCCGAGTTGCTCGACAAGACCGGCTATCGCAACGTCCGCTTCCACGGAGAGTACGCCACCAATTCCGAGCGCGCGCAGGATCTCGGCATGATGGCCCGCCGGCTCTTGATTACCGCCAGCGTCCCCCAGAAGGCGGTGGTGGTGCGCAAGCGCGCGCCCATCATCTTCCCCGACGTGACGGTTCTGCTCGGCGATCCGCATCTGCCGGATTCGGTAAAGCTGGGCGGTCAGTTCAATCCCGAAGACATGGACACCGTGCAGCGGTTGAAAACCGCGCTGTCTGAACTCGGCGATTTCCGTTTCACCTATCTCGATCAGCATGGCACGATGTTGCAGGCGCTCCGTCAGAATCCGCCCGCCTTCGCGCTGAACTTCTGCGACGAGGGTTTCAACAACGACGCGTTTCTCGAGCTGCACGTTCCCGCTTTTCTCGAAGTCCTGGGAGTTCCCTACTCCGGTGCGGGTCCCTCCTGTCTCGGACTCTGCTACGACAAGGGTCTGGTGCGGGCGATTGCGCAGAGTCTGGACGTTCCGGTTCCCGCCGAGACCTACGTGGACGCCGACGACATCGCGGGCACGATTCCCTCGATCTTTCCGGCCTTCATCAAACCCGCCACCGGTGACAGTTCCATCGGCATTACCCAGCATGCCGTCGTCAAGACTCCCGATGAAGCGGTGGAGTACCTGACCTTCGTGCGCGAATCGCTGCCCGGACGCTCGGTGCTTGTGCAGGAGTTTTTGCCCGGCGAGGAATACTCGGTGGGAATCATCGGCAATCCCGGTCGCGGCTGGACGGTGCTGCCCGTTCTCGAAGTGGACTACAGCAAATTGCCGCCCGGTCTGCCGCCGATTCTCTCCTATGAATCCAAGTGGGATCCGCAGTCGCCCTACTGGACGAGCATCCGCTATCATCGCGCGCATCTTTCCGATGAGCTGCATCGGTTGCTCATGGACTACTCGCTGCGGCTGTTCGAGCGGCTCGGCTGCCGCGACTACGCGCGCTTCGATTATCGCATGTCGGCCGACGGTGATCTGAAACTGCTCGAGGTCAATCCCAATCCCGGCTGGTGTTGGGACGGCAAGTTCTTTATGATGGCCGAGTTCGACGGCCACAGCTACACCGATTTCCTGCGGCTGATTCTCGACGCCGCTCAGGCCCGCTACGCCCGCGCCTGAAACGATGACCGATGAGCGATGAAGGATGAGGGATGAAGGATGAATGATGAAGGATGAATGATGAATCCTTCCTCCCGGTGGTGACTCTCCAGAGTCACCCCTCAATGACCCGTAGCGCTGCACTGCGTGCGCTCCAATTTGTAGCGACACGATTCATCGTGTCCTGTCCCCGTAGATGCAAACGGCAGTTTGCTGATGGGGATTGATTGCATGCCCGCTGTAGTTTCACACGGCACTGTGTTTCGTAGGGGCACGACATGTCGTGCCCGTGCATAGCCTCCCCTTTGTAGTGACACGATTCATCGTGTCCTGACCTCGTAGATGCAAACGGCAGTTTGCTGATGGGGATTGATTGCATGCCCGCTGTAGTTTCACACGGCACTGTGTTTCGTAGGGGCCGATTCATCGTGCCCATCTATTTTCTGTTTTTCGCATTTTCGATTTTCCGCTTTTTCTTGTGGGGGTTCTCTTCTCTCTTGGTTCTCGGCATCTTGGTATCTTGGCATCTTGGCTCTTCTTCCGGGATTCTTTCATCCCTCATCCCTCATCCTTCATCCTTTCTTCATGCCTCCTCCCTCTCCACTGACCCTCTCTAACTTACTCTTTCTTCTCCATTTCGCCCCTCTGACCTCTTGCTTTTTTCGGTGTAATAGCTTATCTATTTGTGTATATGTTAGGCTCGCACAGTACATTTCACGTGGGATGAAACAATGTCAACCACACTAAAGGAACGCTGGCCAGATTGCGATATCAGGCATTTAGTTTACGAAGACATGGATCTATTCGTTGTTTTCGTCGACAGCGAACTTGATGTAGATTGGGAGACGACCAGCAAGTGGGATGAAAGGCAGCCGACGAACATGCAGGAACTCAATGCGATCATTAATGACGCGGCCACAGTAGAGTGCACGCCCTGCGAACACCTTCGAGAAAATATTAGACTGAAGTTCAAACGACTTGTCGGTGAGGCAATAGCTCGAAGCCTTAGCCATGATTATGACAATGCAAAGAGAATGCTCATTGCAGCCAAAGACTTCATTGATGCCCGAATTCGGGAGAAATCTAGGGCGTGGTATCTCGAAGCGAGCGTGGTGATTGCTGGATCAGAGTGTTTGGTTGGCGCAATACTCTGGCTATTACGCGAACAGGTGTCGGGACTTGTTGGAAACAATATGATTTCGTTGTTGTTGTCTGCTGTCGCTGGCGGTTGTGGTGCTCTCTTATCGATTATCCTACGCATTGGAAAGTTTGAACTTGATAGCGCATCTGGGAAAGGTCTTCACAATCTTGAGGCTGGATCGCGAATTGTCGCGGGGAATCTCTCTGCAATTCTAGTCTATTTCGGTATCAAATCGGGCTTGATTCTTCCCAGTTTGGCGAATGTTCCTGAGTTGATTTGGGGGCTACTTCTGCTGGCATTCATTGCGGGTAGTAGCGAGCGGCTAGCCCCTTCGATAATTGCCCGCTTTGCTTACTCGGCGAACCCTGATGATTCCTCAACCAGTAAGCCAAGCTTATTAGACAAACACAATCCAGGAGGAATATCATGACACGAGGATCCGTAATTTTTGGATATCCGGGCGAGCTTGGTCAGGAGGACTATTGCCCAGGCGTTCTCGAAGACATCGAGGGATACCGTCGTTTCCTGACATCACCAAATGGTGGTTTATGGTCAGAGAATGAGATTCAGCAATTGACAAACGCAAGTTCTGGAGATGTCAATCGTGCTATCGACAGACTCGAGCACGTTGATTATGGTCTTGTGGTCTTTTCTGGGCATGGAAGCTTTGCATCTAGAACAAATACGACGGTCTTGCAGATCAACAGGACATCCGAAATAGACCACACCGAGCTATTAAGGGGTGCCCAGAGACAGACTCTTATCTTGGATTGCTGTCGCCAGCCAGATGAACGGATTGTACTTGAGGAGTCTATTAAGAAATCTGCCGCAGCCTACGTTCTTTCCGATGCGTCCAGGTGTCGTGTGTTATTCGATGAAAGCATTCTGGCTTGCGCGCCTTCCCGTGTTGTCCTATATTCCTGCCGAATTAGCCAAGTGTCCATAGATACACCTGCCGGTGGTTTGTATTCGTTCAGCCTTGTCAGGCATGCCATGAATTGGGCAGCAAGACAGGGACAGTCTAGATCGGTTCTTTCCACCGTGGCTGCACACAATACGGCTGCAATCACGGTGGGAATGCGTTCCAACGGCACACAAACTCCGGTTGCAGAGAAACCAAGATCCGAGCCGTACTTCCCGTTTTGTGTCTCGGCATAGGTCTAGTGATCTTTGCATTTGTGTTTCCAATAGTGATTCTGAAGAGTTACCCCTGGCGAAGGTGGCGTATGAAGCTTCCGCCCGGCTTGCGCACGGATTCCGTGCCACGTGCAATACGATGTGCAGCGCTTAATCCGGCTCGGCGACCCCAACCGTAGGGGCTGATTGCATCGCCCGTTGTCGTTTCACACGGCAGTGTGTTTCGGAGGGGCACGACATGTCGTGCCCGCTTGATTCCATCGCACCGCCTTTCCCTCGCGAATCGCACTTCCTTGTGTGACTACGCTCCCCTGCTGTCAGCCTACCCCCCCCATTTGTCATTCTGAACGCAGTGAAGAATCTCAGCCCCCGCGCCGCGCTCCATTCGTCCGGTCTGAGCAGGCGGGCTGAGATTCTTCGGGCCGCTTCGTCACGATGAGGGTGACACAAGAGAAAAAGCGGCCCTCAGAATGACAGAAAGGATAGCACACACTGCGCCCATGAATCCGGGCACGATAAATCGGCCCCTACAACATGCTATAGTCATTCTGGACACCGCTCTCTCCCACTGGTCATTCTGGAAACCGCGTTAGCGGGCGTCCAGAATCTCAACTTTTCAGCATTTCAGTGTTTCAGCTTTCAGTCTTTCCCCAAGCGGGGCGTCCAGAATCTCGTTTCAGCTTTCCGATTTCCGCCTTTCTTTTCTGCCCTCTCCTATCTGCTAATCCGTTCAACGACTTGCGCATTTTATCGAACATTTTCTTGACTTTTTCCAATAAATGTTGTATATTCCATCCCTGATTGTTCCCAATCCAGCACTTTTATTTCCTCCCCTTTCATCCTTCATCCCTCATCCTTCATCCTTTCCTCCCATGTCAAAGTCTCCTTCCGGCAAAGCCCGCTCGCGCATGAATGCCCTCAAGCACGGATTGCGCGCCACCGACGAACTCTTCCTCGCCCACCTCGCACCCCGCGAACGGGAAGTCTTCGAGAACTTCCGCGAGTCGTTCCACAACGAGTACCGTCCGCAAACCGATCACGAAAAACTCCTCGTGGATCGCATCGCCATTCAGCACTTCCGCCTGTTCCGTCTCTATCGCCTTGAATACCTCGCCGAAAACCAGAGCATTACCACACCCCTCGCTCCCGAATCGGTCATCCAACACCTCGACCGTTTTTCCCGTTATGACTGGCGAATGGAGCGGCAACTTCGTATACTACACAACCGCCTGCGTTCGCTCTATTCCCGGCGCGGCGACACCTCCCTCAACTTCTTTGCCGCCAAGGAATAACGCAGTTCGTTTGGTCAAAAAACATTCCCCCCCGGTCCGTCTAACTTAAGGAATCTCCGTGCCCGCCGTCGAACAACTGCTCGGACAAATCAGTGACGCGATGTGGGGAGTGCCGCTGCTCATCCTGCTTTTCGGGACGCATCTGTTTCTGACCGTGCGGCTGCGCTTCGTCCAGCGATATATTTTTCGCGGGATCAAACTCTCGCTCGAACGACACAAGGAAGGTGAAGGCGACATCAGCCACTTCGGCGCGCTGACCACCGCGCTGGCCGCCACCATCGGAACCGGCAACATGGTCGGCGTGGCCACCGCGATTGCCGCAGGCGGACCGGGTGCCGTGCTGTGGATGTGGCTGACCGGAGTGTTCGGCATCTCCACCAAGTACGCCGAAGCCGTGCTCGCCATCAAGTACCGCGTGAAGACCGCCACCGGAGATTTCGCGGGCGGGCCGATGTACGTCATCGAACGGGGCATGAAACAGAAATGGCTGGCCGTCCTGTTCGCGTTCTTCACCGCTATCTCCGCCTTCGGCATCGGCAACATGGTGCAGGCCAACTCGATCTCAACGATGGTCAAGGGAAGCCTCGGCGTCGCACCGTGGATCACGGGGATTGCGTTGACGGTCTTGGTGGGATTCGTCATCATCGGTGGGATCCGTTCGATCTCGAAAGTCTGCGAGCGTTTCGTTCCGCTGATGGCCGGGTTTTATGTGGTCGGATGTTTCGTATTATTGGTTGCGCGCTGGGACACGCTGGGCGATACGATCCTGCTCATCGTCAGCAGCGCGTTTACCGGTCACGCGGCGGTGGGCGGACTCCTCGGTGCGGGAATGCGTGAAGTGGTGCGCTTCGGAATCGCGCGCGGATTGTTCTCGAACGAATCGGGACTGGGCAGCGCGCCGATCGTGGCTGCCGCCGCGCAAACGCGCAACGCCGTCCGGCAAGCGCTGGTGTCGAGCACCGGAACGTTCTGGGATACCGTCGTCGTCTGCGCGATCAGCGGACTGGTGATCGTAAATTCAGGCTTGTGGAGTTCCGGCTATGACGGCGCGCATCTCACGGCGGCGGCCTTCGAGCAATTCCACGGTTTCGGTTCGGTCTTGCTCTCGGTCGCGTTGCTGACGTTCGTGTTCTCGACGATTCTCGGCTGGTCATACTATGGAGAAAAAGCCGCCGAGTATCTCTTCGGTTCACGCGTCATCAAACCCTATCGCTGGCTGTGGGTGGCGATGGTGATGGTGGGATCGGTGGTCTCGATTCAGGCGGTGTGGGGTTTCGCCGACATCACCAACGGACTCATGGCTCTTCCCAATCTGATTTCTCTCATTCTGCTCAGCCGCGTCATCGTCGCCGAAACCCGCGAGCATTTATGGTCAGCCAAAATCTGATCTTCAGAGTATGGATTGGAAAAGACCCAAGCGCGAGATTGGGTCTTTTTTATTGGGCAGCAGATGTTTTTCCATGCTTTCCCACGAGGCTATGCAGCTTCATTTGCACAGTTTCTTACAGGGTTTCCTCGGAGCTATCCATTTCTCCGATACTTCGCTAATACCTATGGGCAGCAACGATTTGTATCACGTTGAGAATTAGATTGACACAATCTGCAATGTGCTTTATATTACTATGACAAACAATAAGATATGTGAACTTTTTCTTTTTGTGCGAAACGTAACAAGAGGAGATGGCCATGAAAGCGACCTTCCGTGCGTGCTTAGCGCTACTGATGATTCTGCCGTTCTGCGAAGCATTTGCTATGGCTCCGGGACAGATGAATTATCAGGGATTTCTGACGGCGACCGATGGATCACCTTTGGACACAACAGTAGCGATGACATTTCGTATTTATCCGATTGCGGTGGGCGGATTAGCCGGTTGGACGGAGATTCATTCCAGCGTGACAGTGTCCGATGGGTTGTTTAAAGTACAACTGGGGGAGACGCTCCCCCTGTCTTCAGATCGCTTCTATGAAGACACGATGTGGCTGGGGATTACGGTGGGCAATAATACAGAGATGATTCCGCGAATCATGTTTGGAGCGGTGCCGTATGCCTATCGGGTGGGGACGGTGGACTATGCGACGGGCGGAACGATACTGGGGAACGTCTGGATCGCGGGCAAGGGGAACATCGGACTTGAAAATACGAATGCGGGTGAATATGCTTTTGTGACCGGAGTGGAGAACACCGCAAGTGGTAGCCGGAGTTCGATCCCCGGCGGCACAGACAACACGGCCAGCGGAACCGCCAGCTTTGTCGGCGGTGGAGCGGCTAATGTTGCCGAAGGTGATGAATCGTCCATTGGCGGCGGCGCTGAAAATTACACCTCAGCCAGAAATGCGTCGGTGGGAGGCGGAATCGGCAATACGGCCAACGGAGACTACTCGACGATTGCGGGCGGTTCGACCAATCTTGCCGACGGAGATGGTGCGGCAATATCCGGCGGCGGCTTTAACCTATCCCGGTATTTCGCAACGGTAGGCGGGGGAAAGTACAACAAGGCGCGCGGAGATTATTCGGTAATCGCGGGCGGTGGCGGACCGGCAGCCGGAGATTCCAATTCGGCGACGGGGGCAAGTTCTGCGATCGGCGGTGGACGGCAGAACGTAGCTTCGGGACTCTATTCCACGGTCGGCGGCGGCTACAGCAACGATGCCACCGCCCACAGCGCGACCGTCGGGGGTGGTTTTGGGAATGGTGCCGAAGGCCAGTACTCGACGATGAGTGGCGGACGCTACAATCATGCCGCGCTGGATTATTCGGTGGTCGGCGGCGGCTATGCCAACAATGCCGGTTATATGGCCGTGGTGGGCGGCGGCAACACCAACTATGCGAGCGGCGATTATTCGATGGTGGGGAGCGGGCAATATAACCGGGCTCGTGGACTGTACTCAGTAGTCAGCGGCGGCGGCGGGTCGGCGATGGCCGATTCGAACAGTGCGATTGGAGATTACTCGACGGTGAGTGGGGGTCGCCACAACAGAACCAGCGCCGACTACACAACCATAGGGGGCGGCTACTACAATCAGGCCCAGGGCAGCGGAGCGACCGTGGCCGGTGGTCAGAACAATATAGCCAGCTATCTTTATCCGACGGTCGGTGGTGGTGTCAACAACAGTGCCAGTGGATATGGCGCGGTTGTGAGTGGAGGTGGGTACAACGTAGCTCCGGGCAGCTATTCGACGGTGAGTGGTGGTGTTTCCAATCAGTCACTCAGCGACTACTCCGCGATTGGCGGAGGAAACAACAACCGCACCCGCGGTCTCTACGCTGTGGTTGGTGGCGGAGGGGGTCTCGCGTTACAGGATTCAAACTCGGCATCGGGGGACTACTCCACGATTGGTGGAGGGCGCAGGAATGCAACGGGGTATGAATACACAACGGTCGGCGGTGGTCGGAATAACCGGGCCGATTCCATATATGCTACAGTCGGTGGCGGCTACGACAACTGGGCCATTGAGCGATACTCCACGGTCGGTGGCGGATCTGCGAATTTTGCGCAAATGTACGGAGTGGTGGCCGGCGGCGACAGCAACACGGCCAGTGCCTTTGGAGCGGTGGCTGGCGGGTGGTACAACCGCGCGGAGGGTTGGTATTCGATGGCGCCGGGCGGAGCAAACAACCGGGCTTACGGTTCCTACAGTTTTGCCGCCGGCCGAAGGGCACAAGCCATGCATAGCGGCGATTTCCGTTGGGCGGATTCCTATAATGCAAATTTCTCCGGACCCGACACGGCCAACACGTTTGCCGTACGGGCCAGCGGGGGAGTATATCTGTTCACGAACACGAGTTTGACTTCGGGAGCGCGATTGTATGCGGGGTCTTCGACGTGGAACGCGGTCTCGGACAGCACGATGAAGCGACGCTACGGAAAGGTGGACACGAAAGAGGTACTCGACAAAGTGGCCGCGTTGCCGATTGAGCGCTGGAGCTATAAGGCGCAAGACGAGAACGTCCATCACATCGGTCCGATGGCGCAGGATTTTTGGAATTCCTTCCACGTCGGAGATGACAGCCTGGCCATCTCCACGATTGACCCTTCCGGCATTGCGTTGGCGGCGATACAGGAACTGGCGAAGAGGAATGAGAAATTAGAAACGAGAAATGAGAAGTTGGAGGAAGAGATGGCGGTGCTCCGCGCACAGGTGCAGACGCTGATGGCGGCACAGCAACACACAGAGGCAGGAATTACAAAATAGGCGGATTGGAAGGGCAATTCATCGAATAACCGAGGGGAGATCAGGTCATGAAACGGACATTGATTATTCTGCTGACTCTGGTGTCGGCGGCCGCATTGGCTGCGGTTCCGCAGCAAATCAATTATCAGGGATACCTGACGGATCCAGTGGGTAGTCCGCTGGATACAACGGTAGCCATGACGTTCAAACTCTACACCGATTCCACGGCGGGGAGCTTGTTGTGGACGGAAGCGCGTCCGTCGGTCATGGTGACGGAGGGGCTGTTTGACGTCCGGCTCGGACAGGTCACTGCTTTTGGCGAGGGAGTTTTTGCGGTTCCTGAATTGTGGCTGGAGATCACGGTGGGAGACAATTCGGAAATGACGCCGCGCTCGAGAATCGTTTCGGTGGGTTATTCGTTTCGCACGGGATCGGTGGACGGTGCGAGCGGGGGGACAATTTCCAGCAGCGTAAATATTTCCGGCAATCTGAAAGTTGCCGGCATGGCGGAGATTGGATTGAACAACGAAGCCGTGGGATCGTATTCTCTCGTTGTCGGGGAAAATAATGTAACAGAGGGAAACTGGTCCACGATCGGCGGCGGCGAGTCGAATCATACCACCAGTTCCTACACCACCATCGGCGGTGGACAAAACAATAATACGATCGGGATGCACTCGGCGATTGGCGGCGGCAAGCAGAATCTCACAGGGGACACGTGCGCTGTTGTTGGTGGAGGACTGCGCAACGCAGCGCTGGGAAAGTACTCGGTTGTGGCGGGCGGCGGCGGGACGGGTACAGCCGATTCCAATGTTGCTGCAGGCGACTATTCGGCCATTCTCGGCGGCTATCGCAATCGGGCTACGGCCCCTCGCTCGACCGTAGCCGGTGGATGGATCAACAGCGCTGAAGGGGACGCCGCTTTCGTGGGTGGCGGCTGGACAAACCATGCCACCGGTTTCCAGAGTGCCGTTCTCGGTGGAGAACAGAATTCCGCATCCGGCGTGTTGTCAGCCATTGGAGGAGGATTTCACAACACGGCTTCCGGAAAGTTCTCCGGGATTACGGCTGGTCGCTATAATGAGGCCTCCGATTCCGGCGCGACGGTGGGCGGGGGCGGGTACAACGCAGCACGAGGGAAATATTCCGTGATCGCGGGGGGCGGAGGCACGAGCGCAACCGATTCCAATTCGACGATTGGTGACTACTCAACTGTTGGCGGAGGCAAAAGCAACAGTGCGAGCGGTTATCTGGCCACGATAGATGGCGGCTACTCTAATAGTGCTACCTTTTACGGTACCACGATAGGCGGTGGTTTTGAAAACTTATCAGGCAACCCATACGCCACGGTGAGCGGCGGCTCGTACAACGAGGCGACCGGCGTCAAAGCCACAGTGGGCGGCGGTGGTGGCAATACCGCCTCCGGCGAAGAAGCTACGGTAGGCGGCGGGTATGCTAACAGTGCCACCAGCAATCGCGCCACGGTAGGCGGAGGCGCGTACAACGAAGCAGCCAATAATGCAGCCACGGTGGGAGGCGGCCAAAGCAATCAGGCGACCGGCGATCGCGCCACGGTAGGCGGGGGCAATATGAACCGAGCCACCGGTATCTGTGCCACGGTGAGCGGCGGCTACAACAATTGGGTCTCGGGCTCAAGCAGCACAGTGGCGGGCGGGATAAACAACACCTGTTCGGGAGCCCGCACTTTCGTATGCGGCAACAATGCAACTGCTGTGGCCGACAGTTCTTTTGTCTTCAACGACGGACGGTACGATGGCAACATCGGTCAAGTATCGCAGCCGCGGCGTTTCATCGCCATTGCTTCGAACGGGACATATTTTTATTCCAATGCGGCCGCATCGCTGGGTGTGGTGCTGCCCGCCAACGGGACGGCGTGGTCGGCGATCTGCGATTCGACCAAGAAAGTGCGTTATGGCCAAGTGGACACCAGGGATGTGCTACAGAAAATCGCGCAACTGCCGATTGAGACGTGGAGCTACAAAGACGACCCAAACAGCATTCGTCATATAGGCCCGATGGCGCAGGATTTCTGGAGATTGTTCGGCTTGGGAGATGACAGTCTGAGCATTTCGACGCTCGATCCCGACGGCATTGCGCTGGCGGCGATACAGGAGTTGGCCAAGAGAAATGAGAAACTGAAAGAGGAAGTCGCGCTGCTCCGTTCGCAGGTGCAGACGCTAATGGCAGCCAAGCAAGAATCAGCCGTTGTACGGGGAAGTAAGTGAAACACTTGGCTAACGATAGACGAACAAGGGAGATCGGATCATGAAACGAATTCTGATCATTCTGCTGGCTATGTGGTCAGCGACCGTCTTTGGCACGATCCCACAACTGGTGAACTATCAGGGGTTCTTGACGGATTCAGATGGGAGTCCGTTGGATACGGTGGTGGCGATGACATTCAAGATGTATGATGCTGCTTCGAGCGGCACGCAACTATGGACAGAGACGCAACCCGCCTGCACGGTACGGGTGGGACTATTCAACGTTCTCTTGGGCTCAGTGGTTGCGATTCCGGACAGTTTCGGCGCGACGAGCCGCTGGTTGGGAGTGACGGTTGGCGGCAACAGCGAGATGGTGCCACGGACTCGTTTCGTTTCGGTCGGCTATGCCTATCGCGTGGGCACGGTGGACGGAGCCAGCGGAGGCACAGTCAGCGGTGATGTGAACATCGTCGGCAAAGCGAACATCGGTTCAGGCAATGTGAACACGGGAGCCTACGGCTTCGTCGTGGGTTACAGTGACACGGCATCTGGCGATTACTCGACGATAAGCGGCGGGAAATACAACACTGCCAGCGGCAACTATGCAGCAGTTTGCGGCGGCTGGGACAACGATGCCAGCATCCTTGCCACGGTGGGCGGCGGGCAATCCAACACCGCCAGCGGCGGTTTAGCCACGGTGGGCGGTGGCTACGGCAACACTGCCAGCGGCACCTCAGCCACGGTGGACGGCGGCGAATACAACGATGCCACCGCCTATGCAGCCGCGGTGGGCGGCGGTCGCTACAATCGTGCCCGAGGCGCTTACTCCGTCGTCGCCGGAGGCGGCGGCGAAGCGGCCAGCGACAGCAATTCTGCCAGTGGCGATCATTCAGCCATTGGCGGAGGGATGGGAAACGCTGCCAGCGGCGACCGTGCCACGGTGGGAGGCGGCTATGGCAACGATGCCAGCGGTTATGTGGCGGCGGTCGGCGGCGGCTATGGCAACACGGCCAGCAGGTGGTATACCACGGTGGGGGGCGGCTGGGGGAACGAAGCCAGCGCGCAATGCGCCACGGTAGGTGGAGGCAATCAAAATAGGGCGACTGTCCTCGGCGCAGAGGTAGGCGGTGGCTACTGGAACAGTGCCGTTGACACTTGCGCAACGATTAGCGGCGGCTATAACAACTATGCCAGCGCCGAGTATTCCACGGTGGGCGGCGGTCGCTACAATCGTGCCCGAGGCAATTATGCGGTCATAGCGGGCGGCGGGGGCGATTCCTGGGCCGATAGCAATTCTGCCAGTGGCAACTACTCGGCAATACCCGGGGGGAGACAGAATGTAGCCGCCGGCCGTTACTCGTTCGCTGCGGGCCGAAGAGCCAAAGCCAATCACGATGGCAGCTTCGTCTGGGCGGATTCTACGAACAGTGACTTCGCTTCCTCGGCCATCAATCAGTTCAATGTTCGAGCCTCAGGCGGGGTACGCATTGCCACGACGACGGCGGGCAATGTGGGAGTGAAACTCGACAACGGCGATTCCGCATGGGAAGTCCTCTCCGACAGCACCAAGAAGACCAACCGCCGAGCCGCCAACACCGAAGAGATTCTGGCCAAGGTTGCTCAGTTGCCTATCGAAGAATGGAACTACAAGCATCAGGATGCCTCAAACAGACACGTCGGGCCAATGGCGCAGGATTTCTGGAGCCTGTTCCACCTCGGAGACGACAGTTTGAGCATCTCGACTATTGATCCAGACGGGATTGCGCTGGCGGCGATACAGGAGCTGGCGAAGCAGGTGAACGCTCTAAAGGAAGAAAATCAAAGTTTGCGTACGCAGGTGCAGACGCTGATGGCGGCGAAGCAGGAGTCTGCTGTTCTTGGAAGAGACAAATGAGACAGTTGACCAATCATAGATGAACAGAAGGAGATCGGATCATGAAGACGGTTTTCATAATTCTGCTGGCCCTGTGTGCGGCGACCGCGTGGAGTGCGGTCCCGCAACTGGTCAGCTATCAGGGTTTCCTAACGGCTACCAACGGCACACCGTTGGACACGGTGGTGTCCATGACGTTCAAGATGTATGATGCCGCGACGAGCGGCACGCAATTATGGACGGAAACGCAGCCCGCCTGCACGGTGCGGGCAGGATTGTTCAACGTTCTCTTGGGCTCGGTGGTCGTGGTTCCGGATTGCTTCCATGGAGAGACGCACTATCTCGGAGTCACGGTCGGTTCGAACACGGAAATGATGCCGCGTGTCCGCTTCGCGTCGGTGCCTTATGCCTACCGTGTGGGCACCGTGGATGGATCCACCGGCGGAGCGATCAGCGGCAAGCTGAATGTCGGCGACTACAACTCGAATACGGGGTCTTACGCCAACATCGCAGGCCAAAGCGGTCAAGCGAACGGCGACTGGTCAACCGTCGGAGGCGGCACCGGGAATCAAGCAGGCGGAATGTTTGCGACCGTCGGAGGCGGCGTCGGGAATCAGGTTTTGGGCAACCATGGAACGGTCGGCGGCGGCGGCGCAAACAAGGTTCACACGTATCGCGGCACAATCGGTGGCGGTCTCTTGAATGAAACACAGGGCGCCATCGCCACCATCGCCGGCGGCGAAAATAACATCGCCTTCGGTTATGCCTCGACCATCGGGGGCGGCCTCTACAACAAGGTTTTCGGTCCCTATTCCACCATCGCGGGCGGCGGCGGTCCCAATGCCGAAGACTCCAGCTGCATCATGAACATGTATGGCTTCATCGGCGGTGGACGGCGGAATCGGATTGACGGCCTCGCCGGGGTGGTCGCCGGCGGCGAATTCAACCACGCGTCCGGCGACTACTCGTCTGTGGGGGGCGGACTGAGCGATACGGCCAGCGGCACCTCAGCCACGGTGGGCGGTGGCTATGCCAACACTGCCAGCGGCTATACAGCCACGGTGGGCGGCGGCTCAAGTAACACTGCCAGCGACAGCAGCGCCACGGTGGGCGGCGGCTCCAGCAACTTTGCCACCCACCTCTATGCCACGGTGGGCGGCGGTGAGCATAACCATGCCCGGGGCCCGTATAGCGTCGTCGCGGGTGGCGGAGGCGCCACCCTCGCTGACAGCAACTCTGCCAGCGGCAGTCATTCGGCCATTGGCGGGGGGACAAGAAACAAGGCCACCTACTATTTTGCCACCGTGGGCGGCGGCAACAACAACACTGCCAGCGGCTACATTGCCACGGTGGGCGGCGGCCGTAACAACGAGGCTGCCTTCAACTACGCCACCGTGGGCGGCGGTTACAACAACCGTGCCCGTGGTGAATGTAGCGTCGTCGCGGGTGGCGGAGGCGTCTTCTCCGCTGACAGCAATTCCGCCAGCGGCGACTATTCGGCCATTGGTGGGGGGACAAGAAACAAGGCCAGCGCCGTCAATGCCACGGTGGGCGGCGGCTCTGACAACTATGCCACGGGCGCCAGTGCTACGGTGGGCGGCGGCCCGACGGCTGCAGATTCGAACTCAGCGCTGGGTTACGCATCTTTTATCGGTGGTGGAACAAGGAACCAGGCTTCCGACACTAATACCACGGTTGCCGGTGGCAAATCAAATACCGCAAGTAGAGTCGGTGCCACCATTAGCGGCGGGAGAGTCAATACTGCAAGTGGTGACTTTTCCACAGTAAGCGGCGGCCGTTTCAGCACAGCAACCAATTATGATGCGACAGTGGGCGGTGGTTACCAGAACATTGCCAGCGGCTCGCAAGCTACAGTGGGCGGAGGAGGCAACAACACAGCCAATGGCCAATATTCTGTGGTGTCTGGCGGCTACAGTAACCGGACCGACACGACCTATACCACGGTAAGTGGCGGGCGAAACAACACTGCCAGCGGCTACATTGCCACAGTAGGCGGCGGCTATAGTAACACTGCCAGCGCTGACTATGCCACGGTGGGCGGCGGCCTTTCAAACACTGCCGCCGGTGCCTACTCCTTTGCTGTCGGACGCAGAGCCAAAGCCAACCATAATGGCTCATTCGTGTGGGCAGATCAGACAGACGCCGATTTTGCATCATCCGCAAGCAATCAGTTCAATGTGCGAGCTTCCGGCGGCGTACGCATCTACTCCAACTCAGGTCTCACCGCGGGTGTCACCCTTGCCGCGGGGGCAAGTGCCTAGGCTGCTGTCTCTGATTCCACCAAGAAGCGCAACATCCGCTTGGTGGACACAAGGGACATCTTGACAAGGGTGTCACAGCTCCCCATCAAGCAATGGAGCTACAAATCGCAGGACCCGTCCATTGAGCACATCGGCCCGATGGCGCAGGATTTCTGGAATTCATTTCACGTCGGCGATGACAGCTTGAGCATCTCGACGATAGATCCGGCGGGCATCGCGCTGGCCGCGATTCAGGAGCTGGCGAAGCAGGTGAACGCTCTAAAGGAAGAAAATCAAAGTTTGCGTACGCAGGTGCAGACGCTGATGGCGGCGACGCAGAAGTCTTCCATCGAGCAAAGTGGCAGGTGAAAAAAAGGTTGTCTGGTGATAAACGTACAAGAGGAGTTTGCCATGAGGCCGATTATTATCCTTCTGCTGGTCTTGTGTTCGGGAGCTGCGTGGGGCGCGGTTCCCCTGCAGATCGGTCATCAAGGATTCCTGACGAATACGAGTGGGAGTCCGCTCGATACCGTGGTGTCCATGACGTTCCGGCTTTACAATTCTGTGACGGGCGGAACTCCGCTGTGGACGGAGACCCAACCGTCGTGCACGGTGCGGGCGGGAACGTTCAGTGTTCTCTTGGGTTCGGTGGTGGCGGTTCCGGACAGTTTCAGCGGAACCAGCCGCTGGCTGGGTACGACGGTGGGGAACAACAGCGAGATGACGCCGCGAACGAAACTGGTCTCCGTTCCGTATGCCTATCGGGTGGGGACGGTGGACGGCGCGAGTGGCGGAACGATCATCGGCAAGCTCAATGCCGGAACGGGAAACACCAACACCGGGACGTCAGCTTTCGTTTTCGGAGAGAACAGCGCGGCCGGCGGTTCGTATGCTACGGCGAGTGGGGGGATATCCAACACGGCCAGTGGCTATGCAGCGACAACGTGTGGCGGTCAA
>JAHJDG010000118.1 GCA_018812265.1 bacterium
GAGCGTAATACTGCTTGGGAGCATAGATGGTACGGAGGACACTCTGATATCCCTGCAGGAGCGTTTCACGGCTCATTTTCGGGTCGAAGTTCATCGAGCAGTCCGTATTGTCTCCGGTGAATCCCTGCAGGAGTCGGCCTTCCTTCTGCAGACGTTGGTAGAGTTTCGTGCCCCGCGGGGCATTCAACAGCCCAACCATCGCCGTAGCGATTCCGCTTTCCTGAATAAACCGGGAGAGTCTGTCAAAAATGGACACCGGATCGTTGTCGAATCCGACGATGAACCCCCCTTGGATCTGCAGACCGAACCGTTGGACTTTCTTGATGCTGGCAATCAAATCGCGATTCTTGTTTACGGTCTTCCCGCACTCGTGCAGGCTTTCCTCGTTGGGGGACTCAATCCCCACAAACACCGTATCGAATCCGGCATGCACCATCCCTCGCATCAGATCTTCGTCATCCGCCAGGTTGATGGAGCACTCCGTGGAAAGGACAAACGGATGTTTCTTCTTCTCCATCCACTTTGAAACGGCGGGCAAAATTTCCCGCTTGACCTTCGCTTTGTTGCCGATGAAGTTGTCGTCAACAACGAACACGTCTCCCCGCCAACCCCGATCATAGAGACTTTGCAGCTCGGCGATCACCTGAGCTTTTTCTTTGGTGCGCGGTTGACGGCCGTAAAGAACCGTAATGTCACAGAAGTCGCACCCGAAAGGACAGCCCCGGGAGTACTGAAGGCTCAGGGTCGCATAGTGCTTGAACTTGATCAAATCCCAAAGCGGAACCGGAGTCGCCCGGATGTCGGCCCACTCGTTCGTCGTATAGAGATGCTTCGCCCGGCCGTTTTCGAGGTCGTGCAGGAAATGCGGAAGAGTGATCTCCGCTTCATTGAGCACAAGATGATCCACGTCCTCGAAGTCCTCCGGTCGAGCGGTAAAAAGAGGACCGCCCGCCACGATCTTCGTTCCCAGGGATTGGCAGCGGCCGATCACCAATCAGGCGGATGCCTGCTGGATGGACATGGCCCCCAGAAAAACAAAGTCCGCCCAGACAATATCCTTGTCTTCGAGCGGGCTGATATTCATGTCGCACAACCGTTTTTCCCACGCGGCCGGCAGCAATGCCGCCACCGTGAGAAGACCCAAGGGGGGACTGCCGGCTTTCCGGGAAATAAACTTCAGGGCATGTCGGAAACTCCAGAAGGTGTCAGGACACCGAGGATATACGAATAGAATCTTCATCAGGTGCGTTTTGGCCGGTGCCGGCAAAACCGGCGATTTCACGGACGCGCTCGTCGAAAGAGCTTTCCTGTTTATCAGTAGTTCAGCGGAATTTGCTTGTGACACTTGGGGCAAAGGGTGACCCGCTTCGGCATCATCGTGTGGCAGTTCGGACACATCCGTTTCGAGAACGAAAACGAATACAGCGCGGCCACCCCCCCCACAGCCAGAAGGATAATCACCACGTAACTAATCCAATGAGATCCCAATATGGACTCCTTTCAGGCTTTCCCGAAATAGTGGTGGAATTTTCGAGCAACCGCCTGTCGCAAGCTGCGGAAGTCCGCCGGATTGGGTCGCGCCCCGGCCCATCAGTCTTTGTATCAAACATCCTCGCATCACATTATCGGGGCTAATTCGCAAGTCCCCTGACGTCTTCTCGTCACTCATCGTCGTTGCCGACTAAGGGGGGAGTCGCGCTCAGGAACGTCTCCAATCTTTGGCATTCACTTTCCGTGAGGGTAACCTTTCCCCGTCTCGCACGCTCGAGTAATCTATGCAAATGGGTAATCTGAACATCTTTGGCCGCTTCCCATCTGCCGGCAAATAGAGGATCGTCTTTCGCCCACTGTTCTACGGTCTGCGGTGTGACTCCCGCCAACTCGGCCACCTCGTGGCGGTAGAGCGCCGGATGAGCCGTCAGCGTGGCCACCACCCGTTGTTTGCGCTGCTCCGTGCTCAGTTGTGCGATCTCCGAATTGCGGCGTTCGCGCATTAGAAACCAGTACCCATGCTCTATAATCGGCACGCGAAACCCCTGCTTCCATCCATCAACGTTCCTCATTTCGTTCCGGCCCCGCCAAACATTCCTTTTCGTAGGACCATCAGGAGCCCGCGTGAAACGCCACTACGGCTTCGGCTTCAACCGTGAAGAGATGAGTCTCTTCAGATCACCGTTCTTGAATTCCGGCTCGGGCCTGACGGACGTCAGGTCAATCTTCGCTTCCAGCACGGTGTCCAGCGCAGCCCGGATGATTTCCGCCCGCATGACCGACGCGCCGGTCTCGCGTTTTATGGCAGCCCGAATTTCGTCCAGGGCCGCGATCTGACGATCGAAGAGCGGAACCGTCGCCTTGGTGTACTTTTCGGGCGCGTGGTTCCGTCCGGGTCCTCGGTGTTCCGGGATTATCTTCTGATTAATTTGGACGCCAACCACCTTTGCCTCGTTGCCGGTTTTCGGTCTTGGCATGGTTCCTTCTCAGCCTTACCGCTTGACGTAATACCGTTTTTAACTCTTTACGTCAAGAATGTACGACTTTCTTGGAAGAAAACCAAATACTTCGCGGCGATTCTCGGGGGAGCACGCCTCCACGGGACAGACCCGGAGCTTGGGCCGATGTGTAGCATTCTATTAGGGTTACCTGCTCTCTGACCCTTCCGCTGATCACTTTCGTCCAAGAGAAAAAGAGACAATCCCTTGAAATCGCCTCTCTCGACTACGTAGCCAGATTGTTCACCTTCTCAGATTCGGGAGGATGGACGCTCCCTATTAGGCATGGTCTCATGTCCGGTAATTGTGCGTCATCCGACCCTTTGGCATACTTGCGATGAGGAGGAAAGTGAAGTGCCTCCCAAGGGCTGGACATGGTCTCCCGTTTAATCGAACGAATGTCATTCTGAGGGCCGCGCTTCTTCGTAGGGATCACACTCTCAGAAGACAAAGCGGCCCGAAGAATCTCGGCTCACCTGCTCAGACCGGACAGATCGAAGCCCGGCAAGTAAGCTGAGATTCTTCACTTCGTTCAGAATGACAACCGTGAAGGTCCGCCGAGCCGGGATTGTATCCCGGCCGGAATCTCACCTGTCTGTCATTCTGGACACCGTGTGCCAATCCAAGTACTTGCCGCTTAGAGAAGGACAGCGCGGGCGTCCAGAATCTCCCTTCCGATTTCTGATTTCAGCTTTCAGATTTTCACTTCAGCAGCACC
>JAHJDG010000119.1 GCA_018812265.1 bacterium
ACGGTCGAACGCACCATCGGTTGGATCCAACACTACCGCCGACTGTGCATTCGCTGGGAGAAGTCGACCACGCTGTTCCAAGGTTTCCTCCATCTTGGATGTACAATGCTACTGCTGAAAGAGGTTTTGGGATAGCTTCTAACGAGGAGCACCGACGTGTACGCGCCTATTCCAAAGAACGCGGCGTGCGCTACCGAGAAGATCCCAGCCTGTCCCACGAGTAGTCCCAGTGAACACGCAAGGAGGCCATATATGGCCATAAACGCAACGATATGCCCCGCGTAATCCATACTACAATCCAACTCTAGCTCTGGGGCTCAGGGCATGACGCATCGGTCGGAGCAAGAGATATACCACAAGTACGGAAAGGGCGAGGACATTGTGCCATGCCATTGACACGCGCCAGCCAAAGAGCTCACCAGCCACGCCAAAGGCAATGCCGAAAACGGCGGGCCCCGTCACTCGTCCCAGCCCGCCGACGATTGCGGCCGCAAGAGCAGGCACAAGAACGTGAAAGCCTGTGAAGGGTGTGGTACTACTCTGGAGTGCCAGCAAGCCTGACGCCAAACCACCAAGTGTTGCGCCAAACACGCTCCCCGACAACACAACACGTTCTATCGCGATTCCCGAACACGCAGCCAAGTACTCGTCATCGTATGCCGCTCGTTGCTGGCGTCCCCATTTTGTGCGTTCCGACGCTACCCAGGCGAGTGCAACAACAAGTGGTGTCGCGATAATCGTGGCTACCTGAGGTACAGTAAGGCGCGCGGCCAGCAGATCCCACGTCGCTGATTCGGTCCGGGTCGCCATTACCGGAGCGTCACCAAACACAAGTGCCAATGCGTTCACTCCGATCATTAACACACCCAGAGACGCCAGTACGCAGGTCAAGGAAGGTGCTCCGCGCCGACGCAGGTGGTAAAACACGGCCATGTGCACGATTAACGCAAAGCACGCGGCAGTGAGCATTGCTGCGGCAACTGAAAACAACGGAGACAGGTGCCATTCGCGGCTAACAGAATACGTTGCGTATCCTGAGACACTCAGAGTCACGGCGTACGACAGGTCAAAGAACTTCACCGCGCGATACGACATTGAGAACCCGAGGGCGACTAGCGCGAAGATGCAGCCCGACGCCACACCATTCGCCACGATTTGCTGGAATTCGGCAGTCATGTCACATTAACACCCGTCAATTGACGCGCCCAAGCGCGCGGAGGGCATGCGATCGCAAAATCTCCAGACGCCCATCAGGGGCGAGTTGATTGTCTGCCAGGGCCGCATCTACTACACGACGGCACAAAGCCTGCAGTTCGCGTACATTGCCTGGCCAAGTGAGCGCCGGATCCAATAGCTCCTCATAGACGGCGAGTTCGATTCGTCCTTCAAGTGATATTTCCTTCAAGAATTCGCGGACGATGAAGTATGTGAGGATCGGTAGATCCTCGCGACGCTCCCGAAGATCCGGGATTCGGATCTCGCCTCCACGGGCAAGCCGGTAGTAGAGGTCGTCACGAAGGCGGCGCTGGTTTCTGAACATCTCATAGAGGGTCTCGCCCACGAGGCCACCGAATAGCGTTTGATCTCGCAGAATACCGTCGAGAGCGCGCTTCTTCATGATGAGCTCCGGATCCTCATTCATGACGCCAACGAAAAGAAAGGCGATTTTGTCCTTCGTCATGCTACCGAGCGGGACAAGTTCTGAGTTTTCGAAGACCCGTAGCAGGGCACCTTGCGTGTCAATATCGAGGCTATTCAACTCGTCGAGGATGAACGAATACCCCTGCTCACCAAGCGCCGCACTCCCGCCAACTGGATCCAGCTGTGCTTGTTTCAGAACACCGACGAGGCCGAAGGGCGCTCGGTCCGGCTTGACACCAGACTCTAATGTTGCCCCGATACCTAAGAGAAAGGGAACAGCGAGTTCCTTCGGCCGAAACATCCCCATGTTGAGAGTACTCTGCTTGCCAAAGCGGTACCCAGGCGAAAATACGCGCACTAGCCGCGCCATAGAGTCTTTGCCGGAGCCAGGCCCCCCAACTACCAAGGCTGTTTGGACCCTCCTCTTCTTCGGTGTCGTGCTCAGTGTGTGAGAAATGTGCATGGCCTCCCGGATGCAGCGAACCATACCGGGCGACGCAATCAAGTACTCCTCGAACACCAGGGATTCTTCTACCGCCCAAGGCTCGTCGTGCATTACTGCGAGGCGATGGGCCCAAAGCTGGGCCAACGCAATCTCCATATCGCTCAAAACAGACGTGGCTCGGCGGCAGTCGTTCAGCAGCCCGCGACGCAAACGCTCGACTTCGGCATTCGCCACACCCGCCTTCCAGCTCGCGATCTTCTCACAGTACGGCATGAATGCCTGGCTCCACGCAGCAACCCCCACCCGCTCGTCTTCAGTATCTAGGCACTTAGCCAGAGCGCTCCCCCTCTCCTGCACCTCCTTCAGTAGCTCCGCCGGGTCCCCGCCCACGTCAAGCGCCCTGCGCAGTTTCTTCAGTGCGCTTTCCAACGCAACCGTCTCAGGTGGAATAAACTGGATGATTCGAAAGAACGGATTGGCTGCTGGGTCCAAGAACTCCGTGTCTGCGATCACGTCCGGCCAAGCCGACATGCGCGTCTGCGATGCGCCCACACGCCCGATTTCACTCAGGAAGGGTTGAAGTGCCGCCCACCTACGAGCTTCAAAGCGTGGTGATAGGCTGTCTTTCCATTTCGTCTTGTCAGCGTCCGCGCTGTCCTGCTTGTGCGGTGCTAGTTCCGGAAACACCTCCCTCTTCAGATCAGTCTCACCAGCGTAGTTTTCATACAGTGTTAGCATTGGAACATACAGGTCTACGGCGGCTTTGTGGAGCACCGAGCGCAGTCGCTTGCCCGCACGCGCGCGCAGTTCCGGGTTGCCGATCGGCGGATAAATCAAAATCAGCTCTCCAAAGAACACGCGACGAGACGAAATCGAACATGTCAGAAGCTCGAACAGCCGATCTTTCGCTTCCGCAGGCCGCCGCAGGTAGGCGGGATTGCGCAGCCATGGGTAAATGCAGGTAAAGAACTCGCGAAGCGCACTCTCAATGCTCTCGCTCGCGTAGCGAACCAGGAGGTTCTTGAAACCCTCCGCGGCAAAAAGCCGCGCCCACCCAGCGCTGATGGAGACAATCCCCTCAGAGTAATCTGCGAAGTCCTGCGAAATCTCGACGTACGGCTTCTTATCATCGTCTTCCAATTCAGCCTGGCATTGCTCAATCGCCTGGCGCACTTGAGCCCTTGTTCCCTGCAACGGGAGCGATAGTTCGACGTCGCGCCAAAAGCGATACAGCAGCCTCAATACATCCGATTTAGTAATCGCGTCTTCAAATACGACGTGCTCAGACCAGTATGTGTTGATGTTGCTGCGTGTCGCCGGCACGCGAAGATCGCCTTCCACTAAAAGCGCCTTCGATAACTCCTTTAGCTCTTGGGGCGTGATGCCCTTTGCTGCCTTGTAACCTCCCAAGAAGGGAACCGGCATAAACTCACTCTGTGCCGCCAGTCGACCAAGAAAGGGCGCGTACGCTACAGCAGGGGTAGGGTCCTCTCCCAACACGACAGGCGGGTCAAGAAAGTACTCGTAGAAGAAAAACGGGCGCAGGACGTCACGCAAATCGGCTTCGGCCGTGGCTTTCGCAACCTCCTCCTCAAGCATGCGCCGTACCTTGGTGTGTATTCCGAACGCCACTACGGAAAGCATGTCGAACTTGTCGTTCTGATTCATGAATCAGGCACCGTGATGAGGAAACTGCCCGCGCGCGACCGCGTCAATTGAGAGAACATGTGCTGGCGACGTGAGACACAGAACAACGGCATCGCCGACCGCACTAGGCGGCATCTGTGGCACAGTAGCATTGTGGTAATCGTAGCCGAACTCCCTACCGATCGTCGTAACAGCCTCTTGCACGGAGGCGGGATCGTAGAAGCCGGTATCAACTGCGCCAGGGTTGACTTCCGACACGAAGATGTTGTCCTTGGCCAGTTCAAGGGCGAGGCTTCGCACGGCGTTATGTAAACCTGCTTTTGCGCTAGCATGCGCGTACCCGTACGGGTATGGGCGTATTCCGCTCATGGAGTTGACTACCACCACGCGCGTCTCAGGCTGCTTCCTCCAACGTGCAATCAGGGCTTGGACAAGCAGGAGGAGGCTGCGTACAATCACATCAAACTCAGCTGTCGGGAGACCCGTGGGGAGGGCATCGACCGGTAAATACGGATTGTCGTCCGGGACGTGGTACGACCCGGCACTTAGACCTGCACATTGAACAAGGTCGATCTGTCTGTGTGCAGGAAGGGATTTCACGAGCGTCGACACAGCTTGTTCGTCGAGCAGGTCTGTGTCTGACACCTGAATCCGCTGGTAATCCACCGCCTCTGGCGGTGAGACTCGAAGAGGCTCTGCCGGCCCGGCGTTTTCGGTGTTGAGG
>JAHJDG010000120.1 GCA_018812265.1 bacterium
AACGAACAATCCCGATGCCGTGGTTATCATGACCACCGCCAACACCAGCGAAGACGTCGTCATCAGCCTCATACGAAATGGCGCCGATGACTACATTCGCAAACCGTTCGAGATCGAGAACGTCATTAACGCGGCCCGAAACGCGCTGAACAAATACAACTTCCTGCGCGTTCACGAACAATTCCAGGAAAAGATTGATACGTTGCGTTCGGTGACCGAGTATCTGGATATGGTCATCAACCTCAGCCAGGAGGCCATCTTCTCGTGCGATCTCTTGGGGCGGGCCAAAATCTGGAACAAGGGAGCCGAGCGCATGTATGGCTATCGGGCCGAGGAAATCGTCGGACACGTGGTGGATGAATTCCTCGATCCGCCCGACTTCAAACGAAAATCACCCGATGTGATCAAAATCCTCCAGCAGCGGGGGGGCTCCCTCGTCGAGCCGGAAATCATGCGGCGTAAGAAGAGCGGCGAGATCTTTCCCGTTCACGCCACCTACTCGGCCATCTTTGACTCCGAGGGCCAATACATCGGCTTCTCCGTCATCGAACGCGACGTCACGCCCATGAAGGCGCTTGAAACCGAGCGCATCAACTCGGCCCAGCTGCGCGCCATTACTCAAACCGCGGTCACGGCCAACGATCAGGTGAACACGCCCCTCGGTGTCATCCTCGGCTATTCGCAGTTCCTCCAGAAAAAAATGAACGGACTGAGTCCCGAAGACATCGCCGCTCTGGAAATCATTCAACAGCAGGTGCTCAAGATCAAGGGCATCATGAACAAACTGAAACTCATGAGTGATCCCATCGTCAAGAACTATTCCATCGAAGGGGTCACCATGCTCGATCTCTCGCAATCACGGTAGGCACGACGATACAGGCGGAACACTTACCAACAAGGCGTACAATGGAAACTCTGAAGAAGAAAGTCCTGGTGGTGGATGACGACGAAGTCATCCGCGATTTGCTAATCAACTTCCTGAAGTTCTCCGGCTACGAAGGACTGGGTGCGCCCAATGGGCAGGCGGCGCTGGACATGGTACTGGTGGATCCACCGGACATGATCATCACCGATATTCACATGCCCTTCATGAACGGCTTTCAGCTTCTGCGAGCGGTCAAGCGCGTCAATCCCGACTTGCCGGTGGTCTTCATCACCGGATTCGCGCACTTTCGCCGATTCTTCGCTGACAAGACCGCGCGGGCTGACGGATTTCTCGAAAAACCCTTCTCGCTCGAAGCCATTGACAGTCTTGTGAAGAAATTCCTGGCATGACCGCTCCGCCGTTACCATACCTGCGAGCGGCGCTGTCAACCGGTTTCGATGTAGCGGGCCGACCCCGATCTCCCGCGGCCGGACCGATGGCGGCTTGACTCTCTGAGAGTGAATCCCTATATTCGGCTCCTATGGAACCCCGCGAACTGCTTATTATTGATGATGAAGAATCCCTCCACAAGGTACTGGGCGAGTGCCTGCGGGCCCGGGGATTTACCGTTTACTCCGCCTGTGACGGACGGGATGGACTCGAAATCTTCCGACAGCATGACGGCATTCGCGTTGTCCTGACCGACATTCGGATTCCCGGCCTGGACGGACTGGAAGTGCTAAGAGCGATCAAGCAACACGATCCGCTCGCCCAAGTGATCCTTATGACCGCATTCAGCGACACCAAACTTGCCATCCAAGCGCTCCGCCTCGGTGCCGACGACTACCTCGAAAAACCGTTCCACCTGGACGTCCTGAATGATATCCTCGAACGCAGCTTCGACCGCCAGCGACTGGGTTCGCTTTCCTACCGCTGGCAGCGATTCATTGAACATCTGCCCCTCGGACTCATCTGGTGCTCGCCCGAGGGAGTCGTTGAAGGCTTGACGCCGGCTGCCGAAGATCTCCTCGGAGACGCCCAGAAACAGCTGGCGGGAAACGTTATCTGGGAAGCATCGGGACTGCAAGCGACACACGTGTTTTTCGGTCCCTCCGGGAATGGCGCTCCCATTCTCTCCGTCGAAGTCGAAGCCAACGGACGGGCGTTTATTCTGCAACCGGTGGACACCGCCGAGCGGGTGGGAAGGAACTCCCGGCTGCTCGTGATCACCGATATTACCGAGGAAAAAGCGCTCCACCGCGAGTTGTCCACTCTATCGCGGGAGCTGGAGTCCCGCGTGGCTGAGCGGACTCGCAGCCTTACCGCCGAGCTGGATTTTTCGCAGCGCCTCCTCGATACGGCCAGTGTGCTGATCGTCGTTCTCGATCAGGATGGAAGGGTCATTCGCATCAACAAATTTGCCGAGGAATTGACCCGCTACACTCGCGAAGAGGCGGAACGGGTATTCCTCGGCTTCATCCATCATCCCGAATCCCCGCTGTCCCGCATCTTCGATCCGCGATCTATCGAAGAAATCACCAACCTCATCGCCGATCTCCCGCTCCGGGATGGCACCCGGCGAATCCTGTCGTGGAGCGCCCGCAATCTGCCGGCCCGGCCCGGTCCCGGCCGACGGCTGGTCATCGGCATTGACGTGACCGAGCAGAAGCAACTTGAAGCCCGACTGAAAAGCTACAATCTGCAGCTCGAGGGCATGATTGAGGCCAGCTCCTATGAATTGCGGCAAACCAACGCTCAATTGATCCATACCGCCCGGCTTGCGTCACTGGGGGAAGTGGCCGCCGGAATCGCCCATGAAATGAAGCAGCCGCTGAACGTCATCTCGATTACCGCCGACCTCATCCGGCTGCTGCACCGCAACGGAACACTCTCACCCGATCTGCTGCTGTCCAATCTGGAGAAGATTCGCCGAACCGTGGATCGCATGGCTATCACCATCAATCACCTCCGCGGCTTCACCCGCATTGACTCCGCTAACTTCGAGCCGGTGCGCGTGGCCGATGCGATAGATGGCGCTCTGTCCATCCTCGGGGAACAAATCCGCCTCGATGCCATTGATATTCTTCGCGAAGTCCCCGCTGACCTGCCCGCGATATACGGCGAACTGCATCAAATCGAACAGGTGCTGGTCAATCTGATGCAGAATGCTCGCCACGCGATTGAAGAAAAAGCGGCCGAAGCCGAGAAATCGGAAGAGAATGCTGCTGCCGTTCCCAAACGACTCATGTTGCGGGCCGGGACCCGCCGCTCCGATCGCGAAGTGTTCATTGAGATTACCGACACGGGAACCGGCATGGATGAGGAGACCCGGAGCCGTGTATTCGAGCCGTTCTACACAACCAAACAGGCCGACCGTGGCACTGGACTCGGCTTGTCCATCAGCATGAACATTGTGCAGTCGCACGGCGGAACGATTGAGGTGGAAAGCGCGGCCGGTCAAGGTAGTACCTTCCGAGTCGTATTGCCGGCCGAAGCGCCCGCGTAGTGCGATTTCTCGAAAGGCTGTCCCATCCGTCAGTCTTCTGCCCCCATCGTCCCCGTTGGGGTGGGAGGCGGGACCGGGAGCCTCTCGATAAAACCGTAAGGTTGGAGGTCAATGGTGGAACAGGCTGCGTTACTGCGATGGGATTCTGCCACCTTCGGGGTCATCAACAAGCTCTTCACCAGTGGCTTTTTCGATGCCCTTATGCCGGTTCTATCCAATCTGGCCTATTGGCTGATCCCCCTCGGAATCATCTGGGTCGTGTACTTCTTCCGTTCCGACCGCCGTGGCAAACTCATCGCACTCTGCTGTTTTCTCGTCGTGGCCGCCACCGACCAAATCTCCTCCAGCGTTATTAAGCCCATTGTGCAGCGCAATCGCCCCTGCAATGTCGTTCCCCAGACCCATCTCTACTTGAACGGCAAATGGCTTTACACCGACAAGTTCGGATTGACCACCTATAAGAGCTCCTACAGCTTTCCATCCAGTCATGCGGCGAACATCGCCGGGCAAGCCATGTATTGGAGCTATTTCCATCCCCAAATCAGCCCCCTGCTCGTGTTCGCCGCCGTATCCGTCGGATTCAGCCGAATCTACCTCGGTCAACACTGGCCGACGGATATTCTGGCCGGTTACCTCCTCGGCATGTT
The DNA here is from genome assembly GCA_018812265.1 of bacterium. Taxonomy (GTDB): domain Bacteria; phylum Electryoneota; class RPQS01; order RPQS01; family RPQS01; genus JAHJDG01. The sequence continues at coordinate 4,019 of JAHJDG010000120.1, forward strand.
CGTCGCGCTCGCCGTGGCGTATCCACTGCGGGCCTGGGTCTTGCCCGACGAATAACCACGTGCGCGCAACCCATCGTTCCGGCGCTCATCGGAATCAGACATTGACCGCCGAGCCGGGCGTCACCGCCCGGCCGAAAATAACAAGAGCCCCGGACGATGCCGGGGCTGATTCCAAAATGACTTCTTCGGGCCGGTCAGCGGAACATGGCCTTGATGGAACCCCAGGTATGCTGGACAGCTGAAAACGATAGCGAAACTTCCTCTACCGGACTGAACCGGGCCGTCCCGTCCTGGTCTACCATCCGCAGCCGGTAGTAGAATGTCCGTTCCATATCGGCGTCCAGAGGGCTTGAATCCACAAACTGATAATGGGAGAACGAACCGGTCGGTACTACCTGCCCGATCGCCATGAATACCTGACCGTCCTGCGATCGTTCGACCACGAACGACCGCAGATTATCCTCCGGCCCCGTCGCCCATTCGAGGCGGGCGTGGTCTATGACGGCATAGGCATCGAAAGAGATTAGCTCGGTTCCGGCTATGGCAATACCGGCCGCAGCTATCGCAAAGAATATCAAAGTAATACGCTTGTACATGGGAGGATTCCCTGCAATATTCCAGCCATAACTTACCGATCTTGTCTCACAAAGTCAAGTCTTTGAGCATGAACCGTCAGAATCACCCTTTTCCGTCTTTCTAATTGGATTGTAAACATGAAGATTTGTTTCCACGGCGCGGCTGGGGAGGTCACCGGTTCCCAGCATCTCCTCCATTGCCACGGGAGACGTGTTCTCTTAGACTGCGGCCTATTTCAGGGACGTCGCGAGGAAACCTACCGGAAGAATCGTCATCCCTCCTACGATCCTCAGTCTCTGGATGCCGTGGTCTTGTCCCATGCCCACTTGGATCATAGCGGCCTGCTTCCCCGTCTGGCCGGTCTCGGCTTCCGCGGCTCCGTGCATTGCACTCCAATCACGGCGGAGCTTTGTGATCCCATGCTTCGCGACTCGGCCTTTGTTCAGGAAAAGGACGTCGAGTTCGTCAATAAGCTTCACCGCCGCAAAGGACTGCCCGCGTTCAACGTGCTCTACGGATTGGACGACGTGGAACAACTGCTCACGCAGCTCTCTCCGCATCCTTTGCACTCGCCTTGTGAAGTTGCCCCCGGGGTGACGGCAACCTTTCTGGAGGCCGGACACGTCCTCGGCTCGGCGCAGGTTCTGCTCGAGATCGAGGGACGGGGCCGCCGTCTCCGAGTCGGGTTCACCGGTGATCTGGGACGGCGGAATCTGCCGCTGCTCAAGGACCCGGAGCAGCTATCAGACCTCGACGTACTGATCATCGAATCCACCTACGGCAACCGCGACCATGATCCGATGAGCGAGACCGGCCCGGAACTCAGCGAAGTCATCCGCACCACCTACGCCAAGGGCGGCAAGGTAATCATCCCCGCGTTCGCGCTCGAGCGGACGCAGGAATTGCTCTTCCTGCTGGCCGTTATGCACGCTTCAGGAGATTTGCCTTCCGACATGCCCGTCCACGTGGACAGCCCGCTCGCGACCAAATGCACGGACGTCTTCAGCAAGCACCTGCAGGTCTACGACCAGAAGACCCGGAAGCTCATCCGCGAAGGAACCAATCCCTTCGAATTTCCCGGCCTGCATTTCACCTCCTCGGTGGAAGAGTCGAAAGCCCTGAACGTCACGGGCCAGCCGATGATTATCATCTCCGCCTCGGGGATGATGGAAGCCGGCCGGATTCTCCATCATCTTCGCAACAACATCGAGGATTCCCGCAATACGATTCTGGTCGTCTCCTATCAGGCCGAACACACTCTGGGCCGCCGCATTGCCGACCGCCGTCCTGAGGTCCGCATCTTCGGGGAGCCGCACAAGCTGCGCGCGCGAGTGAAAATCCTCAACACGTTTTCCGGTCACGCCGGACGGGAGGACCTACTTGCCTATGCCAAATCCGTGGTGGACAGTTCGCCCCGTTTGAAGAAGGTGTTTGTCGTTCACGGGGAAGAATCGCAGACATCCGCCCTAATGGAGACCTTCCGCTCGTGGAACAGTTTCGAGTGTATCTATCCGAAACGGGGCGAGATGTTTGAACTATAGCAGGCGGTGAAGATAAAAACGCGTTATCTGGTGCGTCTTTTTTATCGCTCTTGACATGAGTAAGTTAGCTTTCCTATATTCTGCCATACAACAATGAAGCTCGTCCGGCGGCCGCGGACGAGCGAGAACGAGACCATATCATTCAACCAACGAGGGGATTACCATGAAGCTCTCA
>JAHJDG010000121.1 GCA_018812265.1 bacterium
CGGTCGAATCTCGCGTCGCCCACCGCCACAATCTTCACACCGTCTCCCACGATTCGTCGCGCCCGCTCGGCATCCTCGTCCGACACCGCCATGATCTCGCGGAACGCAGAATACACGGCCGCATGAAATCCGCGCGCGCCGGGCCGGAGTCGCGCGGAAGCGACGGGGAAGTTGCCGTTGATCAGAAAGAGTGGAATATCCAGATCGCGAGCGGTCCACGCGAAGTTCGGCCACACGTCATGTTTGGTGATCGCGATGACGGACGGCTGGATCGCTTCAAAATAGCTGCGAACGTGGGCGGCTGAGTCTATCGGACTGAAATCGGCAAAATCGAACTCCGTGTCGTCACGCAATGCCGTTTGAGCCGAGGGCGAAAAATAACTGACCGCCAGAGCGATGCGCTCGCGGTTGAATTCCGCCGCGATGGGCTTCAGCGCTTCGAGTTCACCGGCAGACGCGCAGTGAAACAGCAAGACCGGACGCCCTCCAATCCGCTCGCGGAACCGGCGCGCGCGCTCGACCAGTCCGCGACGACCGCTTAGCCCCGCGCAAACCTTTTTGTTCGCCAGCGCCAAGACGCGCGATCCTCCCCACAGCATTGGGAGGATCACAGCGTTGTATAATCGCCGATATGAGTCGGTATTCACAGGGAACTCAAGTTGTCCCGCCGGGAAGTGCGTCTATGGCGGCCAACACCTCGGCGGGACTCGTGTTTAACATACAACGAAAGTGAGTTTTCGGGCACTTTGGTCCACCCAGTGCACGACAGGGACGGCAGGAGAGTTCATGATCTAAAACGACCGCATTGGCCCGAAACGGATAGAATCCGAAATGCCGCACGGTCGGTCCGAACAGCGCCACGAGCGGCGCTCTGACTCCACCGGCCAGATGCATGAGGCCCGAATCATTACTGATGACGACGGCGGCCTTTTCCATCAGCGCCGCGATCTCGGGAATCGAACGATCCTGAAGGATCGCCGCTCCCCGAACCGTCTCGGCTACGGTATGAAGAAGTTGTTCTTCCGCACCTGAACCGACAGCGGTGACAAACCAGTTTGATGCGCTCAACTCGCGACCGACTTCCATCCAGCGCTCGGCGGGCCAGCGTTTGGTGAAGTGACGCGCACCGGGACACAGGACCGCCAGTCTCCGTCCCTCCCCATGCCGGGCAACGAAATCGCTCGCCCATGTTCTGGCATCCTCGGGAACGCGCAGCTCCAGCCCGCCGCCGTCGTCTTGTCCACCGACCATTGCCGCGGCGTCCAAATAGCGAATGGGCACAGGCTTGGTTTCGCCATACAGGTCCCACTTCAGGTGAATCAGCAGCCATCTGCGAAAGCGATAGCGTTTTGCCTTCACCCAGAAAACCGGCAGGGTGGTCGTCCGCAGAAACGCGCTGCGGGGGCTGTTCTGAAGATCCACCAAGACTGTGTAACGGCGCGACAGATCACGGCGAAGACGCAGAAGGCCGCCCAGTCCGCGGCGACGATCGAAGGTGAGAATCCGATCCGATCCCGAAAGGAGTGCGGCGGCGGCGGCATATTCCTTCGCCGTAAGAAAATCAATCCTTGAATTCGGAAACCGCGCGCGCAACGCTCGCAGCGCGGGACCGGCCAGCAAAACGTCGCCGAGGGAGGAGAATCGAATGACCAGGACGGCCTCCGCCGAAGCGGAGGGCCCGCTCCTATCGAGCCCGCTCAAATCCGTCTTTCAGGGAACCCGCGTCTGACGAGATGAGGTTCCCACCTTCCTCGCGAATCAGCATGCTGCCGCCGACCGTCGCTCGGCCTTCCTTGGCCAGAGAGTCCGGAGTGCCGAACACAAACAACGCATAGGACAAAGCCTGAGCGGTGGCAGCGCGCGGTGTCTGCACGACCGCGCCCACGCACCTTTCGGCGGGGAAACCCGTACGGGGATCCAGCAGGCTGTGATACGACTTGCCGGCGGCGGAAAAGCGATCTGCACTCACGCTTGCATACGCGATTCCGCCAACCGGGACACGTAACGTGCCCCACGGTTCACTTGGATTCAGCGGATTGGCAAGCGGCATTTCGAAGCCTCGGCGATTCGGCGGATCGCCCATCGTCCGACACACGCGCGGACAGCAGATCATCGCCGTGCGGATCCCGGCTTCGGCCAGTTTCTCGGCTGCCATGTCAAAGGCGTATCCGATGGCGATCTCACGCGCGTCGAACCGCATACCCTTCTTGGCGAGCAGAATGGATTTGCCGGCCACGAACATTCCCCCCTGCCCCACGTACGATTTCAAGCTGTCGAGCTCGACGGGCGACGGGACCTGCGGTCGAGAATCGAATCCCCAGGCATCCAGCATCGGCCCATAGCGAATATCGAACGTCTCCCCGCTCAAGTCATAGAGTCGAATCGCCTCCATGAGCATATCAAACAGCGGATCGTCAATCGGAACCGATTTCTCTCCGGCCGATTCGGCGATTTTGACAATCTGGTTGTCCGGCCCGGGCCGCAAGACCTTCTTCTCCCAGTCGGCCATCATGTCGAACAGACCATCAAAGGTCGCCGTGAGATGCTGCTGGGTCATTCCCCGGTCATAGATGACGATGGTGACTTGCGTTCCCAGAACGTCGCGAGTCGCTGCGGGAGATTCGACCTTCTTCCGGCAGCCCCAGAAGGCAATCATGGCGAGCAGCGCGATGGCGGTGATTCGAAAAGTGGCTGAACGGTATCGTGACATAACTTCCGTTCCTGATCTATGAATGAGGTTCAGATGTTTCCGGTTGACGGGTTGAGAGAGCCTGTGATTCAAACCGCCCATCTACCCGATACGGATCCGTTTCTTCATCTCCCGGTCGAGCTCACGGGTCATGCGAGCCTCTTCCTTCTGCCGCCGCTTGTCATATACCCTTTTACCCTGAGCGACGGCGATCTCGATCTTCAGATGGGGACCCTTGAAGTAGGCTTGCAGCGGGATAATCGTCTTGCCTTTCTCCTCGACCTGTCGGGCCAGCTTGCGAAGTTCATCGCGGTGGAGGAGTAATCGCCGCGGGCGGCGTTCTTCGTGTTCGGCATAGCCGCGATGACTGTAGAGGCTGATCGAGACGTTATAGAGGTAGAGGTTCCCGCCCTCGAAGGCCGCATAGGAGTCCCGCAGCGCAACGTGTCCGGCCCGCGCCGACTTGACTTCCGTTCCGAGGAGCGAAATCCCGGCCTCGAATCTCTGCAGGATGTGATAGTCGTGCCAGGCTTTGCGATTCTTGGCGACGAGCCGTGCCGGTTCCTTTTCGCCCATGACCTATAAAGTTAGCGAGTTCAGATCGGGAATGCAAGCGGTATCTATCAGAAGCATCTTGACAAGAAGCAATGATATCAGTACATTATGGTTCACGCTGGAGTGGTGGAATTGGTAGACTCGCTAGGTTCAGGACCTAGTGTCCTTCGGGACGTGCGGGTTCGAGTCCCGCCTCCAGCACATAGATAGAGCATTGATATATCGGAAATTGCGCCATTTGTCACGGTCTGGCGAAGCGGCTAAAGCATGAAACCCGTTCCACTTGCCAATGAACGGGTTTCTCGTTTGTGTGCTGCCCACAGGTAATACATGACTGAGCTATCTCCAAAGCGCGGTGCCCTGGGCGAATGAATAGGACTTCCATTTGTTCGGTAACCACCGGACTCACTCCTCCGGAAGTCGAGCCTCAGCTCCATATCACGATTCTTGGCGGCGGGCCGGCGGGTCTCGCCGCGGCCTTCTACGCTCGCAAGAGCGCACTGTCATTTGCAGTTTTCGAAGCCTCTTGCGAGATCGGCGGCAATGCGCGGACTCTCCGTCACGGTCCATTCATGGTGGACACCGGCGCGCATCGCTTCCATGACCGGGATCCGCAGTCCACGCGCGACGTGATGGCCCTGCTTGGCGATGATCTGCTGCAAGCGGAGATTCCGAGCCAGATCGTATACGGCAATCGCTTTGTTGACTTCCCCCTCTCGCCGCTCGACCTTCTGCAGAAGCTGGGAGCGCGCAAGGTGATGGCAGCCACG
>JAHJDG010000122.1 GCA_018812265.1 bacterium
AATCATTGCGTGCCGTGCAATAGCTACGCACCTGCACAGTGGACAAAGCTGTTGCTGGTAGATCAAGTTGCACCTTTCCCGCCTTTTCGCAATATTGCCACCCGCCTGTAAAAAGCGAGAAATACAATTCGGATGCGCGGAATCGAGGTACATTTCATCCATGGATCCACAAGAACATTTACAGAAAACAAAGAGTTGGCTTGAGGAACGTTACCGGCAAGGTGTTGCCGAAGGGCAATACCTTGCGCATCGTCCGATCTATGGTTTTGGCCACGGCCCCACCGAGCGCAACCATACGGCTCGGATGGCGCTGGCTTTGGCGATCCTGCGAGTCCTGAACCGTCTCGATGCTCGAACCCTTGTGGACTTGGGGGGTGGCGAAGGATATGTGGCCGCGCTGGCGCGCGATGTCCTGGGCTACGATCCGCTGCTGGTGGAACTTCCCGATGCCGCCTGCGAGCGCGCCCGCGAGCTCTTCGGAATGCCGGCCGCGTCGCTCGATATTCACAACCTCCCGTGGGAAGACAACTCCATTGACGTTGTTCTCCTGAGTGAAGTTGTCGAACATCTGAACGATCCGTTTCGGGCTTTGGCCGAAGCTTTTCGCGTGGCACGGAAAGCCCTCATCGTGACGACGGGAGAAGCCGTCCCCTGGGAATGGGAGCGAACCGCGCGCTTGAAATTGCGCGAGGTGGATCGCGCCCACGCCGAGCTGACCATTTTTCACAAGCGAGATTTCATCGCCGCTTTCGGAACGAAGGTGCGATTTCTCAATCCTTGTCTCATCTATCCTCTGGAGGACGAGACGGTCATCTCCGAAGAGCAAGCCCGCCGCCTTGTACCGCGCTTGGCGGAGTCGCGTCCCTATGGCCCGGGCAGCCTCGGATTTCTCGCGCTTATCCTCAAGGACGAGAACGCGCTGCGAAGTGAAGAACGCGTGAAGGATGCGGCGGTGATCGAAGGTCTCTTCCGTTTCTCCGTGCCGGTTCCCAACGTGTCGCGCGCTGCAGAAGTGAAGTGGCCGGAGTGGATTCGAGAGCGAACGGCGAACGAAGAAAACACAAAACGCGATCCCTATGATCCTCTCTCAGCCAAGTGGAGCGATTCCGACCGTCGTCATCTGCAGAAGTTGTTTGCCTTGCGGGATCGGCACGAGTCTCCTTCGGGCGGGCAGCGACTCCGGGCGAAAATCACGCTGGCGTGTGCGGCCGGACTCCGGCTCTTGCTGGCTCCGGGGAATCCGTTCGGAAAGCTGGCGTGGGTGATCCGCCATCTTCGCGGAAGGTATATGCGAAAGGTACTGAGCGGATGACCTGTTGATGGGGAATAGGTGTTCGTCAAAGACAACGCTCTTGTCAAACGCCTCGGCCGTGCGTATATTATACCGATTGCTCAATCACACCGGGGAACGAGCATGAAGCGAACCACGTCTGCCTCATCGCGGGTAAGCAGTGGTTCGCTTTTCGCCTTTTCGGGGGATGCGAAAGAAAGATCAACTCGGATAGTCTAAAACGACCCGATGGACAGAACACGATCTCTCTTGACAATGCAAAAAAAAGACGACTATATTCCATTAGCATCAGCGATGGAGGACGGGAGCATGGCGGTACGGCGAATAAACCGGGGATACAACATGATGAGAAGGTTTTCCATGACCTTGCGGCACAACTGCGGCAAGGTTTTGTCGTTTGTGGACAAAACGGTATGCATTTGCTTGGTAGCCACAGCACTCCTCCTCGCTGGAGGAGGCATAGCTCGGGGACAGAATTGGGAGTTGATCGCCTTTCAAGATTCCAGTGTTGATGCACTAATAGCTCATCCGAGAGAACCGCATGTTCTCTTCGCGACCGCCGGACCGAATAGATCCGGCTACTCACAACCCTATCCAAATCCATACCTCTTTCGTAGCACTGATTTCGGTAGAACGTGGGAATTAGTATATCTCGGACTGCATCTGGGTATCACTGTTAGAGACCTTTCCTTCAGCCCGTTGACCAATGATACCATTTTGGCATCGTGCGATTGTCCTCTTTCGGGGAGTCTACTTGCCAGCACTGATGGAGGCATGTCTTGGCACATACGGCAAGTGAATATCGGATTAGGATCCTTCACCACAGTGAGTTCGGCCTTCTCATTTTATTCCCATGACGAGGTTTTCCTCATAGGATCATCACTGTTTGGAAATCATATTCTATATCGCAGTTATGACGGTGGATTCACCTTTGAGTATTTGCTGGAATCTGCGCCCTTGGGTTCAGGAGCGATATTACGGACGTTCGCTTCAGATCCTGAGGATATCTTCATTCTACCACGTGGACCGAGGAGCTCGGATGGAGGAGAAACATGGGGGAGCTTGTTTGATTCGTCCTTGGTTCACATACACGACATCGCGGTATCCAGCATTGAAGACTCTAAGCTCTATGCACTGCTGTTGGATTATCTTGAACTGCACCCATTGGACTGGACAGAGTCTCTCAACTTGGTTAGATTAGGGGGATGGCAAGAAGGAGACGGTTATGGGCTCGAAGGGTCGCCGGTTTTCGGACGAGTTTAAGCATCAGGTAGTTCAGGACGTGTTGGCGG
>JAHJDG010000123.1 GCA_018812265.1 bacterium
ATTTATGAAGAAGGAAGAGATATAAGATAAGAGTGGCGTGGGCAAATGAGGGAACGAAAATGAGTATTATGAACGTGCAGTGGGAGCCGAGACCCTTTGGTACGGACGAGATCGAGCCTGATGCCGCGGAAGGGTACCGAACACTGGCAAGTTCACTTCGCAGGCAGGGCGAAGTTCGCTGCTGCATTCGAGCTTGTCGTACATGGCTGCCCTGCCGGACTCGGAAAAATCCATCCCAATTCTGTCCATACCACGGAATCAGCATTTCGACCAGTCCGACCTATGTCTACAAGGACTGGAAGAGGAACTTTCTCCTTCGGCATGACTTAATTGCTGCGGTGAAGGAGCACAAGGTCGAGTCCTGGCGTCTCGGAAGCGAAAGCAGCGAGGATGCTCTGAGCTGGAACATGTTCGTCGGCCTTGCTCATCTTGGCTTGCTGGGGGAAGCCTTCGATTTGCTTACGGGCTGCAAGCCTAAAGAGGAACCTCAGCTCTTCCTTTGGGGGGTGGAGGTGTGGCCAACCTATCGACCTGGAGCCTGGTCACGACTGGTGGGAGCTCGCGCAGAATTCGAGAGAGGTGTACGCATACCGACCGAGCCTGACATCATGCTACGAGTGGCCGGACAGGCTCTAGTGCTCGCCGAGGCCAAGTTCGGGTCATTGAATGGCACATTAGCGAAAAAGCCAAACCAATCCATCCCCGACTTTCTCAATCAGTATCGCTCACTCCCGGGTCAAATTGACCCACTCGACCGGGAGGTGATAATGGGCATGCCACGCGATAAAGTCTTAGAGCAACTCTGTCGAAATGTTATATTTTCAAATTACATGGCGGAGGGTAAAGAGGAGGCATTTGTTGTCAACCTCGTTCGTGGAATAGCCGAGATTGACGTAAAGGACCGGATGGATTTGCATTTGCCTGCTGAAAATCGGGATAGGTTCCGTCGTGTCGCATGGGAGGACTTGGGTCGCCTACCTTTGCTACAGTGCGTCGAGGCCGCTCCGCTGCGCCACTACCTAAAGACTAAGACTCTCAAGCTCCAAACAGCGTTTAGGACGGCGTATTAACCGATGGAATGGTGAATCGTGAGCTCTATAGGGAGTGGCTCCACTGGTATTGTTGCCCTTGATACTTAGCAGAAAAGTGGCGAAAATACCTTATAGGCATGATTAAATAGACTGCAAATACTACTCTTCAGTTTTGCTGATCGGACCAGATCATTGAATCCGGTTTGAAAGGAGAGGATCTGAAATTTATCATTCATGACCACAAAATTTAGTCCACTGTAGAAAGGGTTGCCCTCAATAGTAACAAGCATCGACCCCTCGATCCATAATCTTGGATGATATTTCAACAACATTGTGATAGGAATACAATGCCTTTTGGGGCTGAATTAGTAAACGATAGATTTTGGATATTTGTTGCATCCGATTATTCCGGAGTGCAGAGGAGATCAGAAATAATTATTGATTAAATATAGAGGCTTCAATCTATCAATAGGCGAGACATTCGGATGAAGCTAATCAACAATACCGGGACGAATCGTGTAATCGATGCCTTGCGGCAAAGCCTTCAATCCGGCGCTTCTTTGGACATCGCCACCCCATTTTTATCCCTGTTTGCCTTTTCAGAATTGCGAGACCTCTTAAACCATGCAACGCATTCCCGCCTGATACTGCCCCTTAATCCAGACGGCGACTTGACGCTTCTTGGCTCTGCGGCGGATCGGCCGGCCCGCAATCGGCTGCATGCGCGATGGCTTGCCCGGGAGTGTGCGAATTGGATTCGTGAAAAAATTGAGTTACGACAATCCTCAAGCCATTTGCCGCAATCGGCCTACCTTATCCGACAGATCGAAACCGCCCGAAGCTGGATTATTACCGGAAACTGCCCGCTTACAACAGATGGTTTGGGTCTCGCTCCGGGTAATCAATTCAGCTTAATCCAGTGTACGGAAACGCCCGAAGAAGTGGAACTGTTTGCCGCATGGTATGAATCTCTATGGAATGCCATGCCTGCCTCAGAGCAGGCAAAAGAAAAAATACTGGCGCATCTTCAGGAGTATAGCGAGCACCGCGCCGCTGCCGTCATCTATTACCAGGTACTGTTTCAGCTCTTCAAGGCGCGCGGAGACGAACTCGACGAAGAGCGGATTGTCAAATCCGCCACGGGCATTAAGAATACCACCGTCTGGAAAAAACTTTTCAAGTTCCAACGCGACGGTGTCGTCGGCGCCATCGAAAAGCTGGAGCGATTCGGCGGATGCATCATCGCCGACAGCGTGGGGCTCGGTAAGACGTTCGAAGCGTTGGCGATCATCAAGTATTACGAACTTCGCAATGACCGGGTCCTTGTGCTGGAGCCCAAGCGACTGCGTGA
>JAHJDG010000124.1 GCA_018812265.1 bacterium
GAATCGCCCAACCTGCATCCAAACCTTCGATCCTCCCGGCCGGCGTGGATACGTCCGTAGCCCGCTCGGCCTCCGCCGTCGCCAATGAGATTCTGGTGGGATACGCCGAAGACTCGCTCGCCCAGTCCTACCGCGAAAAGGCAAAGAACCTCAGCGAAGAGGGGCAGCCACTGTTGGAGATTATCCGGAAACGCCAACAAAGTCCGGGAAACCTCTTGCCGGCCGATTCCGTCGCCGCGGACGAACTGGGGAGGAAAGGGGATATCGCCAGCGATCGTGCCAAGAGGATTCGCGGTCGGGCGGAGTTTTCGGATCTTGCGGATACCGATCGCCAACGCGCCGCCCAACTCCTGGAAACCGCCCGCGATTACTATGAACGATCGCTGCAACTGAATCCATGGGACGATGTAAGCTATACCGGCTTGGTGGACACGTATCTTGACCTTGCCGACGTTCATCTCTCGAGTCAAACCTACGACGCAGCCATCGAAGTGATTGAGAAATGGCTTGCGATTGGCGGCAGCAGTGACTACTATCTCTTTCTGCTCGGGGAGTGTTTTCGATCCACCGGGGATACGGCTCGCGCTCTCTTGGCCTATCGCAATGCGGAAGACCAATTGCTTCTCGCGACCTGTCAGAAGTCTGAGGGAATCGCGGCCGACACGATCCCTTCGTTCACCCAACGATTTTTCTCCACCTGGTGGCAGTACGTGTCCCTGCAGTACTCGTGTGAACTCAGTCTCGGTTTCAGCGCCGATGCCGTGCGCGATCTGGAGCGATGCGTTGAAATCTGCCGCGCGGCCGGAGATACGGTGAACTTGCGCATTCTGAAGGGCAACTTGGACGCGCTTGCCTGGGACTCCGGTGATTTGGAGGCCTTCATGCTTCGAAATAAGTATTCGGACTTCCTGAACGATGGCCGATACGAGGATGCGCGGGCGATTCTTAACGATCTTCTGCCTATTCTGGATAGTCCGAAGGCGATTTTCGAAGTGAGGTACTGGGCGGCAACGCTGGATTTCCACCTTCAGGAATACGAACAGGGACTGAAAGAGATGCGCAGTCTGCTTCGGGATCAGGGTTTCTCGGAAGTGGATTCTTCTCTGGATTCCGTCCTCACCAAATGGGGCAAAGACGGATTTGCCCGCCGACTGAAGGAGCAACGATCCCGAGCGTCGGATCCCCTACGGGAGTTGCTGGATAACTACTCGGCGGCGTGCTTCCGGTACGGAACCGAGATTGAAAAGATGCGGCGGGATCGAAAGCGCGCCTTTGTCTACTTCTATCAAGCGGCTCTGATACCGTCGAAGAATCAGACGGATGCTCTGCTGGCCTTGGCGGACTTGAGCGAGAATCAGCCCGAGCGAGCCGTATCCTACGCCGAAACGGCCATTGTCGTCTCCGATGAGGCGGCTCTCACCCCTGAGCAACGCAGCGGCCTGTACAAGATTCTCGTGCAAGCCTATCGTCGCTTGAACGACAAACCCCATGCCGAGCACTACCATAGACTCTATCTGAACTCATTGCCGGGAGCAACCCATCCATGACTCCTTCGCGAGGGATCGGTTCCCTGTTCGTCGTGCTCGTTCTGTTCGCAACGACGGAATCGCCGGCGCAGGTGGTTCGTCCGCAATTCAGCCGCAAGATAACGATCAGCGATTCCGTCTTTATTCACGACTTCATCCAGCAACAAGCGCTGCCCATTGGCGAGCGAGTGGATTCGCTGGAATTCCTCGATTTGGACGCCCGCGGCTTCAGCGAGAACGACTTCGTAGTCGTTTATCCGACCCGCGAGACGTTTCCTCTGGTCGAAATCGGCGAGCAAACCCGCGCCTACATGGAACAGTGGCAAACCGCCAATCCCTGGCAGGTCACGGCTCCACGAATGAGTTCCAGTCAATTGTTTGAGATGGCCGGCCGGCCGGAGGTGCGCTCTGCTCTGATGGGGATGCTGGGCTTTGTCTTGCGCGGACTCGAGGTTTTCTACGAGGGCACGAACGTTGAGGGTCGCTTTCGACAGGACAGTAATACGGTCTATATTGAATTGTGGAACTTCGATCCCGCGCTGTTCCAATATCGCGACCTCGAGGGCACGGGCATGTCGGATACCATCACCAGCTATGATCTGCTTCAAGTCGTGCGCGACGATACGTTGTTCTTGACGGATTCAACGTTGTTTGACGTTATCTACGTCTACAAAACTTTCCGGGACACCGTCTTCATTCCGCAGGTCGGTAAGTCTCCCAGCGAGAACGATGATCGGTAGACGCTCTCTTCTGTTCCTGACTCTCATTGGAATAACCGGCGCGATTCATGCGGGCGGGAAGGTGCGGCTTTCTATTCATCCTCTCGACGACTATCGCGCCGAGATCACGTGGGAGGGCCAGTCCCGGTGGTGGCAAATCGAACGCCAGAAGGAAGACGGCGCGTTCGTCGCTCTGGGCAGGTTCGATTCCAGTTCTCACAGCCTCTATGATACGACCCTCAGCGCCGGCTTTCGGTTCACCTATCGTCTATCGGGACGGACCTTGAACGACGAAGAAATCCTGATTCAGGACAGCGTTCGAACGTTCATGGATGCCGTGCGGATTGCGGGAATCGAGCCGCTAACCGGAAGTTCCGCCCTTATGTGGTGGGACTCGCTGGACTACGCCATCAAGAAGATCCGGGTCGTCGCCACGAAAGGATCGCAAACCGACGCGCGTGTGCTGACCGAGAAGAACGCTCGCGAGGGGTGGATCGTGCTTACGGATTTGGAGATCTATCGCGATTATGTTCTCCGCTTGGATGCCGTCTCGGATCACAGTGGTCCGGTGAGTGGAGCACCTGTCCGTTACGCGCACCGACCGCCCGTCGTGGAGTGGATATTCTTCCCGGCGGGCAGGTTTCGCATGGGAAGCCTGCTGGCCGACGAATCTCCCTTGCATAAGGTGCAGGTGTCCGCTTTCCTCATGTCCGCCACCGAGGTTACCAACCGGGAATATCTTCGATACTGTGATTCGGTTCGTTCGCCATATCCCTCGGATCCGGGATTTACCGGAAAATCAAATTACGTTCTCCAACATCCCACTTGTCCCGTGGCAAATGTGTCCTGGTACGACGCGATTTCCTACTGCAACTGGCTCAGTCGCCTCTCTGGTCTGAGACCCTCATACGAGAAAAACGGCGACCTTCGTCCGACGAATGGAATTCGTCTGCCGACTGAAGCCGAGTGGGAGCGTTCCGCGCGAATCTCCGGAGGCGAATTCCCATGGGGTAGTGCAAGCCCGACCCGTCAACTTGCCGTATTCCTGTCCGATACCGCCGGGCAAAAACGATCTTTCGGACCGGCCTCGGTCAAATCGTGTCCACCTGCACCCGCCGGTGTCTACGATCTGGCCGGAAACGTGTGGGAATGGTGCCATGACATCTACGGCCCGTATGCTGCGATGGACTCTATCTCCGTAGATCCCCAGGGAGCCGCCGAAGGTCCAACGCGGGTGTTGCGCGGGGGATCATGGGCGGATCCCGCCGACATGATGCGGGCTACCAACCGCGATCGCATGACGCCCACCGCGACACTGGCAACCGTTGGTTTCCGCGTGGTGCGTTCGGTATCCGTAACGCATCCCACGATAGTTAATCGGAGGATAGTTGAGAAAGATGGTCTATTACTTCCGTAGATTACTACTCGCTTCGTGCCTCCTATTCCTCTGCGGAGATCTGCTGGCTCTGACGATTATTCCACGAATTCAGGACAAAGGCCGGCAACCGATTCCGGACAGTCTGGGAGGGGGTGCAGCTCATTTGTTTGTGGTTCGCTTTGACTTGGAGCAAGAAGGAGTTCTCGCCTTCAACGTAATGCCTCGCGTGACGGGCGAAGGTGTTTCCCTCGTACAGGCTGCCGGTCACGTCGGCAGAGTGTCGGCGGGACCGGGAAAGGAAATGAGTCTGTGGCTGGAGATGCCGTCAGGTGCCACGCCTAAGATAACGCTTGATGCCAAACCCCGTGAGATGGGCGCTGCCCCCAGGATGAGCGAGTCTGCCACAACCGAGCCGCCCGCGCCGCCCGCGGTTTCGGAAGCGTCCAGCGACGCGAAGCAACCGCCGGCCGATGACACGCCCGTCATTGCACAACCGATGGAAGCCGTAAAAACCGCGGAGTCATCCGCTCCCCCGCCGGCTCCCGCGGAAACGCAATCTTCCGTGGCGATCGTTTCAACGGACTCCATCGTTTCTCCCGGTTTGGCCGAGTCACCGCCAGCGGAAACGGCGGCGAGCTCATTGCCACCCCAACCGATAGTGGAGCAGTCTCCGTCGCTTCCAACGCAAACAGCGCCACCAACCTCGGCTCCCCCCGCCACCGAGACGACATTAGAGGAAACGTCTGGTCGAATGGATTCGATTCCATCTTCGAAAATAGAGGACGTCCCGGTGCCGTCTGAACCGGTGTCATCGGATGCTTTGGCCCGGGTCGGCGAGACTCCGGTTGCGCAGCTATCCTCCCAAAGTCCAGTTACGGCTGTTCCTCCTGCCGTGACGTCATCTGCTGAGGAATCTCCAATCAACGAGCCTGAGACTCCGGAAATACCGATCCCGGTTTCCGAACCCGTAGCCGTGAGCGGTGAGGAGCAGATCATCCCCGATACGGTGCCTGAGACGGCCGCAAGATTGTCTTCTGTGTCTCATGAAAAAGAACCGAAGTCAGACGACGTTGATTCCGCTGACGCCGGTCAGGTAATGCTGGCCGCTCGGCTGGAATTGCCTCTGGCGGGAACGATCTCGCCATCGTTCGACTGGAAAGCAGACATGGTTTGGATCGAAGGCCGGGAACTGGAATGGCCTTCCCTCGATCGGCAGAGAAATGCCGCATCGAAAAGTAACCTCCGGCGACGCTGTAAGGGATTCCGTATTGACCGCACCGAGGTCACGAACCAACAGTTTGCGGCGTTTCTGTCGGCTTCCAGCGAGAATCTGCGGTTTTTCGACCGCCGCATGGACATTGTCGCCGTTGAGGCGGGACAATTCCGCGCCGTGGCCGGCAAAGAGCATTTCCCGGTTTCATACGTGGATTGGCTGGGTGCCTATTCGTTCGCCGCTTGGGCCGGAAAGAGCCTGCCGACCGAAGACGAGTGGATCCTGGCATCGCTGGGGGAGCGGACTCTGCAACCGGCGACCACGATGTATCCGTGGGGAACCGATCGCCCCGACTCCTTGAAACTTAATTCCTTTCATGCTTCGAGTCTTCCCGCACTGATGCGGGTCGGTTCGCTTCCGAACGGCAAGAGTTCCACGGGCGTGGTGGATCTGGCCGGCAACGTCGCCGAGTGGACTCTGACGGGAGCGGCGTCTGGGAAAACGAGCGCCGCATCTGAGGACTGGATGGTTACGAAAGGCGGCAGCTACCTCGATCTGCCGGCGCACTGTTCAGTAACGCAACGCGCGATTCACCATCGTGACGAGCGGCTTGCGGGTCTGGGTTTCCGTTGCGTGGTGCGCGAGAAACCGTAATGGTGCAAATGCGAACCTGTGCTGGCCTGTTCGTTGTGCTGGGGATTCTGGTTGCCGGCTACGCCGTCGCAACCGTTCCCAAACGAAAGGGCAAGATCATTCCTGCTCCTGCCGTCATCGCAAGGGCGATGCCGGACTGCAATGTGCAAGTTTCGTGGCCACGCACCAACAGAATCGTTGTCCTGGAACGAAAGCTCGGAAACGAAACTCTGTTCAGTCCGCTTGAAGTGATGGACACCGGAACGTCGCACTATATTGACAGTACGGTTCCCGCGAATCAGATCGTTGTCTATCGGCTGGTCCCGCAGCATTTTCAGTACCTGTCTGAGATCGGGAAGGAAGCCGGCACCATGGTTTCCTTCCCCGCGCCCCCGGCTCCCTCGCTGAGACGCGTTGCCGTGGACTCGGTGGTGGTGACTGTTTCGGCGTGGCATGAGTTTGCCCTGGCTGCCATCATCGAACGGCGTATTCATGGAGTGTATGCGGAAATCGGACGAATCCCTCCGAAGGAAACCGAATTTCTGGACGGTGGAATGTCCGTGGGCGGTTACCAGCGCTATCGGTTGCGCTATCAGGGAAGCACCTACGTGGGGCCGCCCTCAGCATCCGACAGTATTCTGCTGAATCTCGATCCCCCCGTCGGTCTCCTGCTTACGGATGTGGATGATCACACGGTGCGACTTTCGTGGGAATCCGCGTCGGAACTTGCCGCGGCTTCCGAAGTCGAAAAACGTTCGGTGGATGGTGTCTTTCGTTATCGCCTTTCTAAGGGAACGTCTACGTGGACCGATTCCGAACGACGAGCGGGAGCGATTACGCTATACTCCGTTCGTTTCATCTGCAATGAGGATTCCAGCGACTTCAGCCGTCCGGTTTCTTCGGACTTCATTCTTGAACCGGTGACCGGCTTGGCCGCCGACTCGATTCACGATCTTGCCGTTCGTTTGGCGTGGTCTCCCCCGAGACACAACGCCACGAGCTACGTCGTCGAGCGATCCACCGATAGCCTGTCCTATGCGTCGCTCGCCGTTTTGCCGGCCGGAGTTCACGAATACGCGGACACAACGGTGTCTCGGGGGCAGCGGTATTTCTATCGAGTGCGAAGCTTGGCGCGGGACGGCACGATGGTCTTTTCCAAACCGATCGTCGAAAGCATCCCCTCCGTTACGCGAGGAATGGTGTTGGTTTCCGGCGAGGGCCAGGGCGCTTCCTTCTACATGGATGCACTGGAAGTCACCGTCGAGCAGTACGTCGCCTTTTGCCACGCCACGCGGCGCGAGCCGCCCCCGGATCCGGGATTTTCCGGATACGTCAACTACTGGACCCGGCCAACGCAGTGCCCGGCCGTCAACGTATCTTGGAAAGACGCCCTGCAATTCTGTAACTGGCGAAGCACGATCGTGGGCCTTCAAACTGCCTACGACTCCCTGGGCAATGCCATTTCCGGCAGCAACGGTTTTCGTCTTCCCTCCCGTGAACTCTACTGGCGGGCCTGGGCTTGTCGTTCCGATTCCGTTTCGAATCTTTTGGACGCCGACGACGGATGGGAAACCGTCTGTTGCGCTCCCATGATCGAGGCCGACTTCCCGCACGTGCGCCATTTGAAAGGCAACGTATGGGAGTGGGTGGAAGATATGGTGGAAGACAGCGCGCGGATGGTTCTGGGCGGATCGTACTGCACGCCGTCGAATCTGGCCAACGCTATCCCGGAGTTCTGCTATCGTGAGGAGTATCGCTCGCCGTCTCTGGGCTTTCGCTGCGTGTTGTACAATCCGTGAAGCGGGCAGCGTGGAAGCCATGTGGGAGAGCGTATTTAGGAACGGCGGGGCCGCCGATCGTGGCGAAAACGACCGCCGGCAGGATCCGCTGCTACAGTAGTCCCTCGCCAATAACCAACCTATCCACTTGAACTATGCCAGAGAATCCGGAGGGTGCAATGAAATCGAAACTCGCTGGACTCCTTCTGTGTGTCCTGTGCCCCGTTCTGACGGCCGTCGCACAGGACACGTTCCATTACTGGGTGCCTTATGTGGATACCGTTCATGTCGGAGCGAGTGACACCTGGCATTGGCTTCGCATGGATGCGCTCGATGATAGCACTCTGATCACGATCCACGGCGACACGGCCACGTTTTTCTGCATGCGACTCAGTCCGTTCTGCTCGAGCGCCCGCAACTGCGCGAAGGACTGCACGTCTCCGCGAGCAAGCAAGTCCAAATGTACTATCTTCTGAATACGTTCAACCACAGCCGATATGAGGACGGTGGACTCTCCTATTCAATCTTGGAAGAAAGATTTCTGGGCACGGACTACTGGATTCCCGTACCCAATCAGGTGGTGTCAATTCTCGCCATCCGCGATAACACGACGGTGACCGTCGGCAGCTCCAGCTGTGTACTGCAGGCGGGGGAAACAGCCCAGCGTCCCAACGTCGCGGTGGGAACTCACGTGACGAGCAGCGCGCCGATCATGGTGGTGGCGGCGAACTATGAAGCTGACCACTATGGCGCCACCTACGCCCTCGAGGTACCGCCGGTAACGGGGCTGGGCTGCGCGTATTTCAGCCCGCACTCGCACGCGCACGGCTATCAGGATGCGACGGATATGAGTCGGATCTGCATTCTGGCAACGGAAGACGGAACCATGGTGAGCGTTGGCGGGAGTCCGATTTCTCTGGATGCGGGGCAGTTCGCAGAATTCAGCGATACGGCCGGGATTGACGTGCAGAGCAACCATCCGATTTATGCGGTGTACATCAATGACGTCCATGCGCGGGACCCGTGGGCCGGTGAATATCGTCACTATCAGTATGCGTTTCCCCTGGTCTCGGCGAGTGATTCGCTGTTTCAGGGCGTTATTGAGCCGAGCAACACGGCCGGAGACGTGGAGATTTGCGTGGTGTCGCTGCGTGCCGGCAACGTCATCACGTTTTCCACGGAAGGAGTGGTTAGACGCACAGACACTCTGTCTTTAGGTCAGAGATTGTATATTCACATCGGGGACATCCCGGGATGGGCGGATCATTCGCTTTCGATTCTTGCCCGGCAGCCGGGCGTTCAGATGACCCGCTCCGTGCGCTGCGGCTGGGCCGGTGTCTCCGAAACGACATGGGGCACTTCCCTCTGGGGCAAAGCCATCCCCCGCGTCCTGAATACGTCACCGTTCAGAACCGTGCTGCCCGAGCACTGCACTCTTCGACAGAACTATCCAAATCCCTTCAACACGTCAACAATGATCTCCTATGATCTCTCGAGATCTGGATACGTGTCTCTTCGCGTTTCGGATCTGCTTGGCCGCGAAGTGGCTGTGTTGGAAGAGGGCTTTGTCGAGGCCGGAACGCATCAAGTGAT
Source organism: bacterium (assembly GCA_018812265.1). Lineage (GTDB taxonomy): Bacteria > Electryoneota > RPQS01 > RPQS01 > RPQS01 > JAHJDG01. The sequence goes on from JAHJDG010000124.1 coordinate 8,841, forward strand.
ATTTGGCGGCAATGGGCTGGCATCGGGAATCTACTTCGTGCAGCTGAATGTGGGCACCTCTTCTCAGACGAAAAAGCTCATGCTGTTGAAGTAGATCATTCCCAATGTAGAGCGCCTCGCGAGTTGTCGCCTTCCTGCACGTTCCATCTGGCAGCCATAGACTTCGTGAGAATCTGATGTCCGATTCGATCCTGCCGATTCACTATGTCTGTACCCATGAACAGGCCCGAGCACTGATCGAAGCGCGACGGCAGTTCTTCATCTCGAACTGCGGTTGCCGCGAAGACCACGGCGCGTGCAAACGATCTCGCATGGATGTTTGTCTGAGTTTTAGCGCATCCGATACGGGCAGTGGCACAGGCTTGCGGCCTGCTACCCTCGAAGACGCGCTCGCAATCCTGCTGGAAGCTCAGAACAAGCAGCTGGTTGCCCGTCCGTTTCGTAATGATGATCGCAATGCAACCAGCGGGATCTGTTTCTGCTGTGACGATTGTTGCAGTTACTTTGCCAATCCCGAAGAGCCGTGTGACAGAGGAGAATTGGTCGCCGCCACGGATTTCGATGATTGTACTCACTGCGGTTTCTGCATGGATGTCTGTCATTTCCATGCCCGTGAGATGATGGATGGCAAGTTGGTCGAGCGGATTGATGCCTGCTATGGTTGTGGCTTGTGTGTTAGCGCCTGTCCTGAAGAGTGTATCTCGATGAGAGCGCGGTATTGACCGGACTGCACACCTTGTGTTGGACGCGGATTCCTGTCTTAGGCGGGGGGGGGAGGGCGGTTTGTTTGTAGTGATATTCGCATTCAGCGGAGGGCACTCCGCCCTCGGTTACCTGTACCCGGTGGCCTTCGAACGTCAACAAGACCAAACCGTCCCCATGGCATACGTGACACTTCCCACTGTCCAGAAAATGGGGTACACTCCAAGCTGAACACAATAACAAAAAACCAAGCGTAAGTGCTTGGTTTTATTAGAGCCGCTGAACGGACTCGAACCGTTGACCTGCTGATTACGAATCAGCTGCTCTACCAACTGAGCTACAGCGGCTTGCGAAAAATCAAGAACCTAAGTATACTAATCGGCAGTGCAATTGTCAAGCCGGTCCGAAGGCACTCATTGCGACACGTAAGTCATAATTTTTTCGCCAGTTCCACAGTAGACGTCGCTCCCCGGCTGATCGGCAAGGTCATCGAATTCGCTGGTTTTCGGGGGCGAATTGTGGAGGTCGAGGCCTACACCGATGATCCCGCCTCGCACGGCCATCGGCGGACGGAGCGCTCGGCCATCATGTACGAGACGCACGGATTCGTGTACGTGTACTTCATCTATGGCATGTACCACTGCCTGAATTTCACGACCGACAAGAGTACGGTGGGGGCGGTTCTGATTCGCGCGGTCGAGCCAATTGATGGAATCGAAGTGATGAAGAAGCGACGCGGAGTGGATGACGTTCATCGCTTGTGCAACGGGCCGGGGAAACTCTGCGAAGCGTTCGGGATTGATTTGTCGCTGAATTGGACGAAGGTGGGGGAGCGGCTCAAACTCTATCACGGTCCGGCCGGATTAGTCGCGACCGGCCCTCGTATCGGGATCGTTAAGGCTCGCGACCTGCACTGGCGGTTCTTCGAGGCCGGCAGTCCGTTTGTGAGCCGGAAGGGATAGTCGCTCGGCGAGGTCCAGTGTGAGATAGTAGCTCGAAAGTCCTTCCGTACAATTGCGGCACATGTCGAGAGCGCGGCCTTGCGTGAGTAGCATGTGCCGCATTCTATTGTATGTTTTCCCGCGCCAGATCTCTCCGAAGTCCTGCGCGAGCGCGTTGCCCAGCGGAAAGTCTTCATCCTTGTCGAAGCAGCACGCCACGACGGTTCCGTTCCAGTCAATCATGGTCGAGAACCACAGGCGGCGGCACGACTGATAGCGTCGCTTCGTTTCCCACTTTCGTCCCTTCCATTCGTATCTCCTCAGTTCCTCGATTTCCGGCAAAAACTTTGCGGCTTGCTCGTCGGTGTAGATTTGTGTCGTTTTGATCTCGACGGCGTCGGCTCCCCACTGCTTGGCAGTTTCTCGCAGGCGGGGCAGTTCATGCTCGTTGTGTTTCATGGGCAGCCACTGCATGACGACCCGTGGTTTTTTGCTTCCGAGTTTCTCGCGAAGTGTCCGGAGCGACTGTATTCCTTCGATCACCGTAGCGAGTTGTCCGCCGATGCGATACGTCTGGTACGTCTCCTGCGTGAGTCCGTCAATCGAGAAGATGATTTCATCGAGGCCGGATTCGATGAGTCTCTCCGTGAGATTCCGCTGGAGGAGCAGCGTGCCGTTGGTGGAGGTCATCGTGTAGATGTTTTTGTCGCGCGCGTAGCGGATCATCTCGGGGAGCGCGTCGTTGAGCGTCGGTTCGCCCTGATTCCACAGCGCGACGACGCGGAGCTGCGGGCCGACGCTATCGAGAATTCTTTTGTAGTTGTCGAGCGTCATCGAACCGAGTTCGCGTTTCAGTTCGCGCGCGCCGATGGGGCAGAGCGGGCACTGGAGGTTGCAGCGGCTGATCGGTTCGATCATGAGCGAGACCGGCCGCCCCCACGTGATGGGCCTGCGCAGCGCATGCGAGAGCGCATAGCTGGCCGCCGCCTTAGCGACGTTCCAGACGACAACAGGTTTCAGTGTGAAGCCGCGAGGAAGCATCAGAAGGATGAAGGATGAGGGATGAAGGATGAAGAAAGAGAATGAGAAATATTTTTGACCAAACGAACTGTGTTACACCATGAAAAAGCAGAAAATCTGAGATGCTGAAACGCTGAAACAAGGCGGGATTTGGCACATGAGGGGAGAGCGGAAAGCGGAAATCGGGAAGCTGGAAGGATTGTACGATGCGGCCAGATAAGTTAAGAGGCGGCAGAGGGAAAGTCAAGCGGAATTGAAATTTTGTTCAAGTGAAGAGGTGGGTAGGAATTGAGAAGGATTGGCATTGAAGATAAGCTATTCGTATCGGCAACGAAGAGGACAGAATGGCGCGAATGGTAGGGGCGGCCAGGTGTGGCCGCCCTGTTCTCATTGCCCGAATGATCCGGAGATATCCCTATGGACAGGTCATCGTCACGGCATATCGTTTGTCATCCACGAAGCCGGCCGGATCGGTCCGTCGTCGCTCCTCTTCGAAGTACTCCGTTGGATTGTTCATCGCTGGTGTGAATTCTCTGTTTCGCCGAAAATTCTCATGGGGACGCCGCCGTCACATAGTAGAAATACGGTGACGGACGACTGGAGGTGTTCGTGTCCGTCCAAGTCGTATCGCTGACTGTGTCCAGTAGGCTCCCAGAAATGAAAGGTTCTGTCTCCCCATAAATATTGTAGGATGGCGCTCCGTTTGGCGGCCACATCAGAACGGCATTTCCACCTTGGATCAAAATCACCAATTGACCGGGCGCAGCCAGACCGTCGGGCCCGGTCTTCACCAGATAGAAATCATAGCCGCCC
>JAHJDG010000125.1 GCA_018812265.1 bacterium
ACACCATTCCGATCTGGTGGCGGCTCTGCGCAATCCCCTGCTGGTCCCCAAGCTTTTCCTTGATCCTCAGGCTGGCCTCATACTCCTTGAGCGCCCGATCCCAATCCCCTTTGAGCTGATACACGATCCCGATCTGGTGGCGGCTCGCCGCAATCCCCTGCTGGTCCCCAAACTTTTCCTCGATCTTCAGGCTGGCCTCGTATTCCTTGAGCGCCCGATCCCAATCCCCAAGTTGCCCATAAGCCATTGCGAGATGATGTCTCAGAATGGCTTCGTTCTTTGGGTCGCTGACGACAGCGACAGCGCGCTCCCAAAGCTCCACGCGGTCCCCCCACGCACCCAAGCGGTCCAGAACTTGAGCGAGAGCTTCATCGCCAACACTCGAATTCAGCAAGGAAACAAGAGTATTGCCCTCACCAGCCTCGGCGAGGTGGAATGCCATCTCAATGAGTGGCTGTACCTTCTCAATTCGCGTCGGCATCCGGTTGCCGAGTACCTTTGTTCCCTCCTTGCCCCAGAATGTGGCAGCGCGCCCATGGAGCTCTTTCAGCGTTTCCTCGCTTACATGCTTTGTGACCATCTTCCGCGCAAGGTCATGGTCGGGAGTCCAATCTTGGTTGCCGTCCACTTGTTTCGCCAATCCCCAACGGTGCAAAGCCTCTAATCCAAGCTGCACCTTCTTGCGGTCTAAGAAGCGCTCCAGTCGCTCGGCAGTGCGTCCCCGGCGGAAGATACAAATCGCCGTCAGAAGCTCCTGCAATTCCGGCCCGATGGCTTCCCACATGGCATAGAGCGGCTTCATGCTGTCCTCGATCCAGTCGGGCCGCTCGTCGAGTACGCTGGCTTGCCCTCCGTTCTCACGAATCAGCACGGCCAGAATCTCCAGCATCTTCGGATTGCCATCGAGCTTGTCCACCACTTGCTCGAGCGGGATCGTCTTCGGCTCACCTTCCACGCCCTCGGCCCTTAGCTTTTGCACGCCCGGATCGTCGGCAATTCCCTCAAGTTCCCACCTCAGCACGCGCTCGCGACTCGTCCCCAGCGCATCCGTCCCCGGCCAGCCGAGTGTCAGAAGCTGACACTCGGTTTGACTGATCCGCTCGAGGAGCAGCCGCGCGTCTTCATCGGCCGGTTCGGTCTTGTCATTCAGCAGCCGATGCAGATTGTCCACCACCAGCAGGCGCTTCCGCTTCGTCCACACCTCGACCATCGCTGCCACGATCTCGGAAAACGGCCGCGCCGGAACAATCTTGCCCGCAGAAGATCTGATAGAGCCGCTCGACGATCTTCAGCGCCGTCGCATCCGGCTGCAACTCGACACGTACATAGTCCAGATTGAGCTCGTGCACAACCTTCGCTACCAGCGCCGTCTTGCCGACACCACTCTGGCCGATGAGCTGAATGACGGGAGGGCGGCACGTCTTCAAATAGAGTCTGAGTAAGGTTTCATCGTCCCCGCGGCCAAAGAGCGTGACCGTCGCGGGAAATCGGTCACTCGGCGCCGTTAACGCATGAACCTGAGGGCGAAGCTCTCGTTGCGTGATAGTCTTTATCAGAATGAGGATAAGGTGCTCAATATGCTCGACCTTCTGCACGGTGAGGGCACCCTGCACATCAAACGTGCGCCGGGCATTCCTCATGAACAGCGCTGCGAACTTGACCATCTCCACGTCTACATCGAGGCCGCGTGTTTGCAGCAACTTGCCTGCATCGCTTCGCGCAAGAGACCACCGCTGTTGATCTCGGAAAACCTTCTCGTCGTTCTGCAGAAAGGCTTCCTGAAATGCCTTGCGAATCTCCGGATCGCGAAGAAAAGCGAGCATATCTTCGTCGGCCTGCTGGGACTCCTCGCAGTAGTCTAGCAACGTGCAAACATACACATCCTCGAAAGACGATCCCGGAACTAAGTCGCGAATACCAAGCTCGCGCTTGAGCAATACCGCCGTCTCTGTTGCCTGTGCCTTAGACCATACCCTTTTCAGGATAGCAGAGACAACCTTGTCAATAATGATAGCCACAACTACCTCCTTGACTGAGCATGCTTCTTTAAGGCAAAAGTCGTTGCTATCCTCTATCTCTTCTTGACCACTTCCTGCCAGCGCAGCCACGGGAAGAGGTCGAGGATGCCGATCGTGCGGGACGGGCGATGGCTGGTCAGGCGGACGTCTTCCACGGTGTAGAACGCCTGCGGATCGGTCTCGGCGATGAGCTTGGTCAGCGCGGGAATGTTCTCGCGGCCCTCGACCACGAACACCACGTCCACCGGCCCGCTGCGATCCGTGCTCGGAATTTCCACCACCGGATAGTTGTTCTCCCACAGTTTGCGCGCGAGATCCACCTCGGTGCGCGAAATCACCCGCACGAGCTGATTGCCGAGCGCGAGTTTCCGCTCGACCCACATCCCCACCGCCTGCCCGGCCGCAAAGCCCGCCGCGTAGCCGATGGTCAGATACCACGCGTCGAGGTTCTGGATCACCTGCCCGATCACGTTGATCCAGATGAACACTTCGAGAAATCCCATCAGCACCGCGATCACCGGATAACCGCGCACGACGCTGATCATGCGCAGCGTGCCGATGGTTTGATCCACGATCCGCAGCAGAAAAATCCCGATCATCAGCAGCCACGGATGCGCCGCCAAATACTCAATCATGGTAAACCTCTATCCTTTCTCTTCCGGTCTCCCTCCGCTTGCGGGGGGACGGAAGGGAGTCTTACTTGCTCTCGAACATCTTCTCCATGCGATCTTGCTGGAGGAGGTCCACTTGCTTCACCAGATCACGGAGTTCGCGCTTGGCTCGGTCGAGATCATCCGCCACGAACTCGGAATAAAAGCGATGTTTCATAAATCCGCCGAGCGCTTCGTCCGCCAGCCATGAAGAGTCCGCGAGAATCACCACCGGACTCGCGTATTGCCACTCTCCTCGTGGACGGAGCGTGTCACCATCGAGCATGACGGACTTTTCGACGAAACGGCCGATAACTTGCCGCAGCCGTTCGCTCGCCTCCGCGTTCCTCTTCAACGAGCTCAAGTCGAGCAGAATCCCGTGGGCCGTCCGCTCCGCTTCGAGAACGGAATCGAACTCAGATACGCTCGCATCGCTGAGAACACTATCTTCCAGAATAACGCGCGCATGGACCACCTGAAACCGTTCCGTCCGCCACGCTCCGGCCATCGCGCACGCCGCACTGAGCAGCAGAAATGCTATTACGAAAGCTGCTTTCTTCATCCTCATACCCTCATCCTTCATCCTTTGTGTTCTTTCCCACGCGCACATCCACCTTGGGGGGCCAATGGTAGCGACACGATTCATCGTGTCCGCTTGCCCGATCCACGATGTCGTCCGGAACAAAGCGAATGGCTATTCAACATTCGAATCGGTTTGGCTCTCTCGCTCTAGTTCTGCAAGTTTTACCTCCGCGATACGTCTGCCTATTGGATAGTTCTTCTCGTCAAATTCCAAGTATTTCTGAAGGCAGCTCCTTGCCAATGTATCCTGTCTAATGTGAAAGTAAATTTCGCCAAGATTGAGATATGCTCTCGGGTATCTTGGATTGAAGGATATCGCTCTGCTTAGCGCCAGAATTGCATTAGTAAAGTCGGAATGCTTCGCGTATATGCAGCCCAGATTATTATAGATTCTCGGATTTTCCGGATCCGTCTCGATTGCCGATTGAAACACCTTAAGTGCTTCTTCATGTTTGCCTTGTTTCTCCAATAGAGAGGCGAGGCTTATATAGCCGTCCGTATAGCTATGGTCAACTTCTATTGATTTTCGGAAATACTCTTCTGCCTCTATTAACTTCCCCTGCTCTTCACGAATTAGACCAATATTCCTGTACGGCAGGGCGAAGCTCAGGTCATGTTTGATCACTTCTCGGTAGAGCTGTTCTGCTTCGTTCGGTTTCCCGGTCAGATCCAAAATAACGCCAAGGTTGTTCTTTGCCCAAGAAAAGTCTGGCCAAATCTCGATTGCTTTTCGAAGCGAGATCTCTGCTTCGTCATATCTTCTCAATTCGCGTAGGGGATTTGCCCTGCTGTAATGTAACAGCGGATGCCGTGGCTCGTTCTTCAACGCTCGATCAAATGCACCAAGTGCTTTCTCAAAATCTCCCAGACCAAATAAAACGCTCCCAAGGTTGTTTAACGCGAGGGTGTCTTCGGGGTGTCGTTGTACTACTTCTTCGTAGATTTTGGCCGCTTCAAAATACTTTCTCTGTCCCATATAGGTATAACCGAGACTCGTAAGTAAGGCCGTATTTCGCGGGAAAACTCTTGTTAGTGGTTCCAGAAGCTTCTCCGCTTCAGGAAAGTTTTGACTGTTCATAAGATTCGTTGCATCTATGATTTGTAGACGAACCGGTTCCGCTAATTTCTTCTCTTCTTTGCCAAGCGATTCAAAGAACTCTTCCGCCGTCGGTGGCCTATGGATTACAAATTCCTCTATCCGAATGATGTCTTCTTTTAGTTCGGCAATATTATCCATTAATTGATTATGTGATTTCTTAGCATCATGCAATCCCCAACCAAACAAAAGAATTGATACTGCAAGACCAATATAGAATTCGAGCGCACCGAAGAAATTCAATGCCGCAATTCCAAGAAGAAGCGCAATTGCCGCCGAAATGAACAGAGGATTTCGGTAAAATGTTGTCATCAGTGGTTGTCTTCTTTCCCTGCCAGTTTCAATACTTCTAACCTCATTTGCTCGCTCCTGCCGAGCGAACCTCGATCCGCCCCTACGGATTCGCAAACTGCCGTTTGCATCTACCAGACACGATGAATCGTGTCGCTACAAGAGCGCTCGCAGTGCAGCGCTATGGAACGGACACAGCAAGCTGTGTCACTACCAGCACGGGCACGATAAATCGGCCCCTACTCTCCATGTCATTCTGAATGAAGTGAAGAATCTCCGCTTACCTGCCGAGCCCACCTTGTTCGATTCTCTAAACACACTGCCGTGTGAAACTACCCGCGTCAGGTGCAAAGCAGTGCAGCGCTACGGAACGGACACAGCAAGCTGTGTCACTACCAGCACGGGCACGATAAATCGGCCCCTACATGGACTTGCTGCAATTAGTGTCTTTCTCGTTTCTCTTTTCTAATTTCTCATTTTCCGTTCATCCTTCATCCCTCATCCTTCATCCTTTCCTCCATCGCTTTTCTCACAATCCCGCCATGCTGGTCGAGGAGGTCGCGGGCGTGCTCGGCGGAGACGCCGCGGAAGTGCATCACCAGCGCCGTCTTGAGCTCGCCGGCCGCCTGCGTGAGTACCTGATCCGCCCACTCGTAGTCCGCGCCCGTCAGCTCCATGAAGATCCGCCGCGAACGCGCCCGCAGCTTCTCCGATCCCGCGCGGAGGTCCACCATCAGATTCTCGTAACACTTGCCCAGCCGCACCATCGCCGCCGTGGTGATCATGTTCAAGACCAGCTTGGTGGCCGTCCCCGCTTTCAGTCGTGTCGAACCGGTCAGCACCTCTGGCCCTACCGGAACCGAGATCACCACGTCGGCTATATCATTCGCGGTGTCAGGCTCCATGTTGCATATAACAAGCATTCGTTTTGCCGCACGATCCTTCGCATAGTTAAGAGAACCAATAACATACGGAGTCCTACGCGAGGCCGTTATGCCACATATCACATCATTTTGATTTATGCAACAAATGTCTAGGTCTTTGCCCGCCTGCTCGCTGTCATCCTCGGCCCCTTCCACCGCCTTGAACACCGCTCCTTGTCCGCCCGCAATGAATCCCTGCACCATCCACGGCTCGGTTCCGAAGGTCGGCGGGCACTCGGCGGCGTCAATAATCCCCAGCCGGCCCGAAGTCCCCGCCCCCACGTAGATCAACCGTCCGCCACTACGGAAAGCGTTCACCACCAGTTCGACGGCCTTCTCGATCTGCGGAATCGCCTGCGCAACGATTTCGGGGACGGAGCGATCCTCGCGGTTCATCGCCTCCAGAATCTCGCGTGTGGACATTGTATCGAGTCCCATTGTGTTCGGATTGCGGGCCTCGGTGGCGAGATATTTCAGTTCATTAAAGACGGATTTTGACATGTTCTCTCCCCCACAGTCGGAGACTGTGGGCTAGTCGTCCAAAGGTACAAGGACAAGGAGTCGTCCGCCGTCCGAGAGCGGCCGCTCTTCCAGCAAACGTACTCCCAATCTGCCGAGATCTCCTTCAGCACGCCAGCTTTGTCCCTTCCAGAGAATCCAGCGCCCCGCTGGAGCGAGAAATCGCCAGGTCCAGGGGATCAGCTCGGGTAGGTCGGCTACGGCACGGGCGATGATAATGTCGTAGACAGACTCGTGTTCCTTGCCAAGTTCCTCTGCACGAACGTTGAAAACGTTGATGTTAGAAAGAAATGTTTCACGTGAAACACGGCTCAGGAACGAGGCTTTCCGCTCGTTAGACTCGACCAGCGAGAGCCGAACATCCGGCCGGGCCAGCGCCAGCGGAAGGGCCGGAAATCCCCCACCGGAACCGACGTCCAAAACCGATCCCGAATCGGGAAACAGGTCCAGGGCTTCAAGACTGGGAACGGCATGACGCTCAAGGAGCCGCTCGCGGTCGGACTGGGAGACCAGAGCCAATCCCGCCGTCCGCACACGCTCTAGGTAGTGGGCGAGCTGCTCCCAGCGGTCATCCTCCGTTGACCATCCCAAGTGCGACAGTCTTGCTCGCAAACCACGCGCTGTGATTATGTCCGCTGATTGTTTCACGTGAAACACTCCATAGGTAGTGCCGCACGGCTGTGCGCTCTCATCATAATATCCCCGATTTCTTCATGTGGATCAGCAAAGCCGAGCAGTCGGCCGGGCTGACTCCGTCTATCCGCCCCGCCTGGCCGAGGGTCTGGGGGCGGAAGCGGTTGAGTTTCTCGCGGCCTTCAAATGAGATCGAGTGAATGCCCGTGTAGTCCAGATCGGTCGGCAACCGCAGGCTTTCGAGGGCCTGAAGCTGGGCCGCGCGAACATGCTCTCGCTTGATGTAACCTGCATATTTTACATCCATTTCCGCCGAAGCGAGGAGGTCTTCATCGTAAATAATGTCCCGCAGGACGGCCAGTTCGGGGCAGGCTTCCACTAGTTTCGTCAACGTCAATTCCGGCCGTTTGAGAATGGCCGCGAAGCGCATTCCCTTGAGTCCCAGATCGGCCAGAACGCCGCTTTCGGCCAGCTCTTCCAGCCGCGCTTCGGCCAGATACCCTTCGATGTCCTGCAAGAGCTGCTTTTTCCGCTCGTAGAGCTCAAACTGCCGATCAGTGACCAGCCCCAGCGCGCGGCCGATCTCGGTCAGACGCAGATCGGCGTTATCCTGACGGAGGAGCAGCCGGTACTCGGCCCGCGAAGTGAACATGCGGTACGGCTCGATGGGTGTCTTGCGGATCAGATCATCAATCAGAACTCCGATATAGGCCTGATCGCGGCGAAGGAACAGCGCTGGCTCATCCCGGAGTTTTCGCACCGCATTGATTCCGGCGATGAGTCCCTGGGCGGCCGCTTCCTCGTAGCCGGTTGTGCCATTGATTTGCCCGGCGAAATATAGTCCATCTATGATCTTGGTTTCTAAGGAATAATGTATCTGGTGGGGAGGGAAGAAGTCGTACTCAACGGCATAGCCGGGCCGCATCATCTCGACGTTTTCGAGGCCGGGGATAGTCTTCAGAGCTTCATATTGAATGTCCTCGGGCAGACTCGACGAGAAGCCATTGATGTAAACTTCGTGGGTTTCCCAGCCTTCCGGTTCGAGGAAGAGCTGGTGGCGCGGCTTGTCGGCAAAGCGAACGATTTTGTCTTCAATTGAAGGACAATAGCGCGGCCCGGTTCCAATGATCCGCCCGGAAAACAGCGGCGAGCGCGAAAGCCCCTGTCTAAGCATGTCGTGCGTGCAGGGAGTGGTATGGGTAAGATGGCATGTAAGTTGTTTATTATATGGTGTTTGCGTTCTCTTAGAAAAGGGAATAATCCGTGCGTCGCCGGGTTGTGGTTCGCACTTAGAGTAGTCAATCGTGCGTCCGTCGAGGCGGGGCGGGGTTCCGGTTTTCAGTCGTCCGACCTCGAAACCCCGGCGGATGAGGTTTTCGCTGAGTTGGGTGGCCGGGCTTTCGCCGATCCGTCCCGCCGGCTGCGAAAACTCTCCGGTGTGGATGACGGCATTCAGGAACGTTCCCGCGCAGAGAATGGCCGCGCGACATTCGAACCGTTGTCCGGTGATGCAGACGACTTCGGTGAGCCGGCCGCCGCGCGTCACTACGTCCACGACCATGTTCTGTTTGAGATCGAGATTCCGCTGCTCTTCGAGAACTCTGCGCATCGAGCGTGCGTAGAGACCGCGATCGCACTGCGCGCGCGGCGACCACACAGCCGGTCCTTTCGAGCGGTTGAGCATGCGAAATTGCAGTGTGGCCATGTCGGTGACGCGGCCCATCTCGCCGCCCAGCGCGTCAATCTCCTTGACGAGTTGCCCCTTCGCGAGTCCGCCGACGGCCGGATTGCACGACATCTCGGCGATGGCGGGCAGGTTCATGGTGACGAGGCACGTCTTCATTCCCATCCGCGCCGCCGCCAGCGCCGCCTCGCATCCCGCGTGCCCCCCGCCAATGACTACAATATCGTAGTGGTGAATCATATCTCTTCTTCGAAGTAGTCCGAGTCAATCTTCTTCACTTCATACGTGGCGACGGTGCTGACGCCGAGGTTGTGATCTATCATGAGTTCGGCCAGTTCCCGTCCGTCTATCAGCACGATTTTCTTCTCGATGTGTTTGACAAACTCGCGCGCGTCACTGGTAAACGTAGACGTCGTAATCATCACGCCCTTCTTGGCTCGCTGTCCCTCGAGACTTCCGGCGAACGCCTGCACGATCGGCCGACCCACCACATTTTCCCACCGCTTTGCCTGCACGTAGATCACATCGAGGCCGAGTTTGTCTTCCTTGATGATTCCGTCAATTCCGCCGTCGCCCGTTCGCCCGACCGTTTCGCCGGCATCTTTCAGCGATCCGCCGTACCCCATTGCCAGAAGAAGGTCAACAACAAGTTGCTCGAAAAATCTTGGTGCGCATTCTCTGACGGCCTGCAATATGTCGTGGGCGAGCGCGGCGCGAAGCTTCTGATATCCGGAATCAATCATTTCCTCGGGCGCGCCAAGCTCTGGCGAAACTGGCTCCTCTTCTTTTGCGCCGCCACCTTTCATTGAAGCAAGCCAGTCGCTGTATTGTGGTATTTGTTCCAACGCTTTTTTCTCAACTCGCCCGTTGTGTTTCTTGAGAAATGCTGTCCCTTTTTCGTTGATTTTAATAAAACCGCGCTTTGGACGATCGATGAGTCCAGCCTTATAGAGAAAGATGTTCGCCCAGTGTACGAGCGTTTCGTGCTTTGTGTATTTGCCCGATGCGGTTGTCTCGCGCATTTGCTCTGGCTTTAGATTCAATTTATCAGCAATGCCCCCGACCATGTCTTTACGATGACGTGTCGTCCCATCGGTGAGAACATTCAGAAACGCCGTTAGGTAATCCTCAAAGGCTGGAATCGCCATGACTTATCTCCTTTTCTATCCGGCACACTGCCGTGTGCATCTACAATTCGTTGATTCCGTCGTTGATTGGGATGCGGGACACGATGAATCGTGTCACTACAATGCGGGCGATGCAATGGCCCCTACGGAATTCGCGCACGTCCGTGCGGCGCTACGGGATCGGCACACTGCCGTGTGCATCTGCGATTCGTTGGTTCTGTCGTTTGTGGGAAGCTGGCACGATGAATCGGCCCCTACAATGCGACGCGGTGTTAATGCGGGCACGATAAATCGGCCCCTACAATGCGGCGCGGTGTTAATGCGGGCACGATAAATCGGCCCCTACGGGTTGTCAGGGTTCTCTTTATCGAGCGTCCACTTCAGGGGATTCTCTTGGATATACTTACGAATATTGTACAGGTCTTCGTCGTCGCGGATGACGTGTTCATGGTAATTCCGTTGATATGCAAAATGAGGATCGGCCTCGCGGTGGATGTGCAGCGTCGTACGGGCTTTGAAGGCACGAATCACCTCCTGCAGTAGGGGCCGATTTATCGTGCCCTCTTCTTGGTCGGCTTCAAGCCAGAGAATGCCGTGAAGGTGATTCGGCATCACCACAAATTCATCCGGCCGCACCGTCGGGTAATGCGCAGGGATTGCCTGCCATTCCTCGGCGACGATTGTGCCAATACCATTTAGAATTGTCGTATCGCCATCCATGCGAGCAAGCACACATTTCCGATCGCGGACACATAGGGTGACGAAATACGCGCCCGGCGTGCCGTAATCAAACGAGGGCAGACGAAGCGTTTTGCGGCGAGGCGGCGGTTCGGATGAGTCGAACATGCGTGGTTGTCCAAAATGGGCACGATAAATCGGCCCC
>JAHJDG010000126.1 GCA_018812265.1 bacterium
CAGGAGGATTTCGAGTACGTCGGTCGCGAGAAGTATGGCCAGATCGCCGAAAAAGGTTCCGGAACCGCCGAGACCCAATGGCGACGGAAAGATGGGACGGTGATTGATATCCTACTCAGTTCCTCACTCATTGATCCGAAGAATCTGCCCGCCGGAGTTACGTTTACGGCTACCGATATCACCGAACGCAAACGCGCTGAGGAGCAACTTCGCCGGTCCCGCGAAGAATGGCATACGATCTTTCACGCCGTGGGGCACCCCGCGTTTATCCTCAATCCTCAGCAAGAGGTCATCGCGGCCAATCGGACGGCACTCCTGACTCTCGGTATGTCGGAGCAGGACGTTGCCGGAAAAAAATGCTGGGAACTGTTCCATTCTCCGGAACTGGATGCTCCTCCGCCCGGTTGTCCCATGAAAGCCATGCTCGCCTCCGGTGAAATGGAGACGACGGAGATGGAAATCGAGGCGCTGGGAGGCCACTTCTTGGTGTCCTGCACTCCGGTGCTCGGCAGTGACGGGCAACTGGAGAAGGTGATCCATGTCGCCACCGACGTTTCCGAACTCAAGCGTGCGGAAACCGAGGTTCGCACGGAACGTGACCGAGCCCAAGGCTACTTGGACATCGCGGGCACGATCATCGTCGCTCTTAACCGGCAAGGTGAAATCATGCTCATCAACCGCAAGGGCTGCCGGATTCTCGGTTGTCTCGAAACCGAAATCGTCGGACGGGACTGGTTCGAAACGTGCCTTCCCCCACCGGTTCGTGACGCCGTGCGTGATTTCTTCCGGAGATCAATGGAGGGCGTGATCGAAATGCCGGAGTACTACGAAAACAATGTCCTTACCGGTAACGGTGAACGCACGATTGCCTGGCATAATACGGTTATTCGCGACGACGATGAACGAATTATAGGTACGCTCAGTTCCGGGGAGGATATCACCGAGCGCAAGCAAGCCGAGGAGGAGCTCGTCCGCCGCACACAGGAGCTGGAGCGCTCCAATTCCGAACTCGAACGTTTTGCCTACGTCGCGTCCCATGATTTGCAGGAACCGCTGCGCATGATGTCGAGCTACGCCGAACTCCTGAAAAGACGCTATGAAGGTCAGCTTGATCGGGACGCCGACGATTACGTCGGCTACATCGTCGAGGGGGCCGATCGTATGCAGCAGCTCATTCGCGACCTGCTCGCATACTCCCGTATGGACGTGCGCGGAAAACGATTCGAAAAGATTGACTGCGCCAAGATACTCGAAGCGGTACTCGAAAACCTGCAGCTTGTGATCGAGGAAAATCAGGCGGTGATCACCCATGATTCATTGCCGTTGGCGCATGGCGATAAGACACAAGTCGTTCAATTGTTTCAAAATCTTATCGGCAACGCGATCAAGTTCCGCGGCCAAGACGCGCCGCGAATCCACGTCGGTTGCGCCGATAAGAACGCTCATTGGGAATTTTCCGTAAGCGACAACGGCATCGGCATCGAAGCCGAATATTTCGATCGCATCTTCGTCGTCTTTCGAAGACTTCATAAAAGAGACGAATACCCCGGAACCGGTATCGGCCTCGCCATTTGTAAGAAGATCGTCGAGCGTCATGGCGGCCGGATCTGGGTGGAGTCACAGCCGGGTGAGGGTACGACATTCCGTTTCAACCTCCCCAAATCTCAACACCGCGATTCAGCGCGGAGGAGCCGATAACATGGAGACCCGCACGCTCCACCGACCGATCGAAATCCTCCTGGTCGAGGATTCGCCCGCGGATGTGCGCCTGACCATGGAAACCCTTAAGGACGGAAAAATATCCAATCATATGAACGTCGTCTGGGACGGGGTGGAAGCGTTGCAATATCTGCGACAACTCGCCCACTTCCGAAACGCCGTCCGTCCTGACCTGATCTTGCTCGATCTGAATCTTCCCAAGCTCGATGGCCGGGACGTGCTCCGCGAGATCAAAGCGGACGAAAACCTGCAAACCATTCCCGTAATAATCCTTACCACTTCCGATTCGGAACAGGACATCGTGGCCGGCTACAACCAGCACGCCAACTGTTACATCGTGAAACCCGTAAAACTGGATCAATTCGTCGAGGTCGTCAAGTCTATCGAGGACTTCTGGCTCTCGATCGTCAGGCTGCCGATGATATGAGCATGTCGTAAAGGACAATAGATGAATCCCATTCGTATTCTTTTGGTGGAAGATAATCCGGGGGACGTACGGCTGCTCCGCGAAGCCCTTCGCGAGCTCAACGGCGGCCAATCCCTCCTGAAAGCCGTCGGATCGCTGTCGGACGCGCTGCGATGCGTCTCCGAAGAATCGTTCGACGTGGTCCTCCTTGATCTGACTCTTCCCGATAGCGACGGCTATCAAACGCTTGCTCGCATGAGAGCTCGCACCGAAGATCTTCCCATCGTCGTTCTCACCGGACACGATGATGAGGAGTTCGCCGCCGAAGCCCTTCGCCTCGGCGCGCAGGACTACCTTATCAAGGGTCGTTCGAACGGTAGCCTGGTCCTGCGGTCGGCCCGCTATGCGATCGAACGCGCGCGGACGTTTGCCGAACTCCGCCAGAGTATGGAAAAGTATCGTCTACTCGCCGAAAACATCACCGACGTAATCTGGACCACCGATCTCACCTTCCGTCGAACCTTCACCAGTCCCTCCGTGTTCCGTCTCCGCGGCTATACGTCCGAAGAAGTGGCCGAGCAGACATTAGATCAAATCTTCACGGAGGAATCGCTCCGACTGATCCGACAGATCGCCGCCGAAGAACTCGCCATCGAACAAGCGGGAGCCGGCGGCCTCGACCGCGTCCGCACCGCCGAATTGGAGATGTTCCGCCGGGATGGATCCACGGTCTGGACCGAGGTGAATGTTTCCATCCTGCGCGATGCCCATAGCAAGCCTACGGGGATTCTGGGAGTCACCCGCGACATCTCGGCTCGCCGACGCACCGAGGAAGCGCTGCGCACCAAGAGCAGTCAAATTGAGAATCTGTTCGACAATCTCGACTACGTATTCATGTCGCTGGATCCGCAAGCCCGCCGGGTACTTCAGGTGTCGCCCGCGTTCGAGGAGGTATACGGTCTCCCGCGCGAAGCGCTGTTCCGAAACGTAGACGTCGCGCTGGAAGTGGTTCACCCCGATGATCGAGAGATGATTGATCGCGGAGTTGAAATGCTCTACGGAGGGCGGCCCTTCGCCGGGGAGTTTCGCATCGTGCGACCCGATGGCGAGGTCCGCTGGGCGGAGACACACGTCAAACCCGCCATAGACAAAAAAGGACAAGTCATTCGCTTGGATGCCGTTGTCGCCGACGTAACGCCGCGCAAACAGGTGGAACGAATCCAGGCCGTTCTCTTCCAGATTCTCAACGCTTCCTCCACCACCGACAACCTGGAGGAGTTCTTGAGTGCAGTTCGAGGACAATTGAGCACACTGCTCGATGCCACCAACTTCTATGTCGCGCTCTATGATCCCGCGAAGAAGATGTACTCCTTTCCCTTCTTCGCGGATACCCACGATGACTTCGGCAAGCATAAATGCGAGTTGCCCAACAGTCTCACGGACTACGTCCGTCGTACCGGAATTCCCCTCCTCACCGATCGAACCACCCATGATAAGCTGGAGGCGGATGGCGAAATCGCGCTAATGGGAACCCCTTCTCATGTATGGCTCGGTGTACCCCTCAAGACCGCCAAGGGAGTTATCGGTGTAATGGTGGTCCAGAGCTATTCCGAACAAACGACCTACACGCAGCGCGAACTCCAACTGATGACAATGGTGTCCGGTCACGTCGCCGTTGCCATCGAGCGAAAAGCTGCGCAGGATGCGCTCAGAGACAGCGAGGAGCAACTCCGCCAAGCGCAAAAAATGGAAGCCATTGGCCGCCTCGCCGGCGGAGTGGCTCACGATTTCAATAATCTCCTGACGGCGATTCTCGGTCATGGTGAGTTGGCCATGTACAAACTCCACGAGGATGATCCACTCCGCGAGAACGTGGGTCAGATGGTCAGAGCCGCCGATCGTGCCGCTTCCCTTACCCGGCAACTCCTCGCTTTCAGCCGCAAACAGGTCCTCCAGCCGCGCGTCTTCGACCTCAATGCCATTGTTGCGGATATGGAAAAAATGCTGCGCCGCCTGATCGGCGAAGACGTTGAACTCGTCATAAGACTCGGCGGCGACGTCGGTCCCGTCCGCGCCGATCCCGGACAGATCGAACAAGTCATCATGAATCTCGCGATCAATGCCCGTGACGCGATGCCGAAGGGGGGACGTCTTACCGTTGAGACTACGGAAATTGAACTCGATGAATCCGCCGCCTGGAATCATCAGCAAGTCACACCCGGACGGTACGTCATGATGGCTGTTTCCGACACGGGCACCGGCATGGATTCCGATCTGCAGTCTCATATTTTCGAGCCCTTCTTCACCACCAAGGAACACGGCAAGGGAACCGGCCTCGGTTTGTCCACCGTCTACGGTATCATCAGCCAAAGCGGCGGACACATCTGGGTCTACAGTGAAGTCGGACGAGGAACGACGTTCAAGGTTTGTCTGCCTCGCGTGAGCGCCACGGTGGAACCGACGAGAATCCCCCCGTCTCCCGAACCCCTCAAAGGAAGCGAAACGATTCTGCTCGTCGAGGACGAAGAAGGGGTTCGTGATCTCGTGGAACGTATTCTCAGCCATCACGGCTACCGCGTCATCACGGCCGCCTTCCCCCAGCAAGCCATTCGTATGGCCAAAGGCTTCCAGGGAACGATAGATTTGCTGGTCACGGATATCATTCTTCCGCAAATCAACGGAAATGAACTTGCCAAACGGGTACGAGGGTTGCGACCGGAGATTCGTGTAATGTTCATGTCCGGGTATACTGACGACCGAATTCTCGGTCACGAGATCGCGGATGGACGGGCGTCCTTTCTTGCCAAGCCGTTCACTGCCGAGGGTCTGGCCCGAAAGGTCCGTGAGGTCCTGGATACCGCCTGCGTAGCCGCGTGATTTTTTGATGGCGAGGTGCCACGGAAAAGAAAATCCCTTCCGGAATAACCTCCCCCTATGACAAATCCCGTCCTGTTGGGCGGGATTTTGTTATGATTCGGTGTAAATTTCGGGTATAGATAGGTGTTGGACGAGGACTCTGTGGCAACCTGAATGTACTCTGAAGATTCGGCGCTTGCTTGGAGCGATCCGTTCCACGTCAATTTTGGCTCAATCGTGACGCACTTCCGCAGCCATCTGTTTGTCCACATGAATAATGTGTTCGATTAGCCAATCAATTAGCCACCGCTGGAGATGCATGACGACGATAGTGGAAGCGCCGAGACGATCATACAGCGCCTGCAGCTCCATGAGATTCTTGACGAATTCCTCATGAGCGCGCTTGTGCTCTTCGTAGATCGGACACCTGGATTCGAGCATGTGTTTCTCTTCTTCTGAGAAGTGGTATTGCGCATACTCATGCAAAAACTTGAGAAGATCCGCCACGACTGTATCCCCCTTGTTCACATGCATAGCTTCGAGAAGAAGATCAATGCGGGTCAGAATCTGCTGGTGCTGCTGGTCCTGCCACTCCAGACCTGTAGAGAGTTCCTTGCGCCACTTGATCGCCATCAGTCACTCCTTCCGGACGGTTGACGAAGACATGATTGCAAATTTCGTGCTACACTATTCTCCCGCCGTATGGTTCTTTCGATATTATCACGAGTGACACGAGGCAGACCTTCCAGTCTGCCGCGCATATTTCGTGACCCACGATTCCTCCTTTCAACCCATGATCGAAAGCAGCACGCCCGCCGCGATAGCTGTGCCGATCACACCGGCCACGTTAGGCCCCATCGCATGCATGAGAAGGAAATTGTTGATGTTCTCTTCCTGACCGACTTTTTGCGCGACGCGAGCCGCCATCGGCACGGCCGAGACTCCGGCGGCGCCGATTAATGGATTGACTTTTCCGTTGGTGATCCGATGCATGAGCCTGCCGAGCAAAACGCCGCCCGCCGTCGAGAAGGCGAACGCCACGCTGCCCAGCAGAATGATCTTGATCGAAGACCAGCGCAGAAAAACGTCGGCGCTCATGGTGATTCCCACCGACGTGCCGAGAAAGATCGTCACGAGATTGATGAGTTCGTTCTGTGCGGTTTTCGTGAGACGCTGAACGACGCCGCTCTCGCGAAAGAGATTCCCCATCATGAGCATTCCGAGGAGCGGCGCTACGGCCGGAACCAGCAGCAAACACGGGATCATCACCACGATGGGAAAGAGAATCCGTTCCCGCTTGGAGACTTCGCGGAGACCGGCCATCATCACCTGCCGCTCTTTCGCCGTCGTCAGCAGACGCATGATGGGCGGTTGAATCAGTGGAACAAGGGCCATGTAGGAATAGGCGGCTACGGCAATCGGGCCGAGAAGTTCAGGCGCAAGCTTGGCGGCGAGAAAAATGCTGGTCGGACCGTCGGCTCCGCCGATAATGCCGATGGATGCCGCTTCCTTTGCTCCGAATCCGAGGAGCATCGCACCGAGCATGGCAATGAACACGCCGATCTGCGCCGCGCCGCCGAGGAGCAGCATCGAGGGATTGGCGATGAGCGGGCCAAAGTCGGTAAGCGCGCCGATGCCGAGAAAAATAATTGGCGGATAGATCTCGAGATCTATTCCTTGCTTCAGGTAGTAGTAGAGCCCCCCGATCACTCCATCGTGTGGGGCATCCACGATACCGGTAATGGGAATATTCGCCAGCAGCGCGCCGAATCCGATGGGCAGGAGCAGCAGCGGCTCGAAATCGCGGACGATTGCCAGATAGAAGAGAACTCCCGAGACTCCCATCATGACGAGCTGGCCCCACGTAAGTTCAGACCAGCCGCCGGATGCGAAAAACCTCTGGATTTCGAACCAGAATTCCACGTGAATCAGCTCGCTTTCACGCTCACCAGCAACTGGCCCTGCTGCACGTTCTCGCCTTCCTTCACGTGAATCTGTTCCACCGTCAAAGTATCGGGCGCATAGACTTTAGTGTTCATCTTCATGGCTTCGATCTCGACCAGCACATCTCCGCGCTTGATGCCCTGCCCCGGTTTCACCTGCACCTTATTCACCGTTCCCGTGAGCGGAGACAGAATCTGGCCGGGAGTGGCAGACGCCGGAGTGGGGGCAGACGGACGCGGCAGCGGTGCGGCCGCCGATGACGCCACCGGGAGTCGTGGTGCAGCGGCCACGCTGCGAGGCAGACCGGCGGGGAGCTCCTCTTCGTCGTCCTCTATGAGATCGAGCTCCACCTCAAAGGGAACTCCATTGACTCGTACGAGATACTTCTTCATGCTTCGTTATCCGGTTCGGGGTACCTGTCGCGCAAGGAGCTGCTGCGCCCGGGAAAGCTCCTGCCAGGCCTCTTCTCCCGTTTGCGGGGCAAGGTACCGAATGCGATGGATGTGAAAACGTCGTTTCTCGGCGGCGGCAATGGCGGCTACGATGGCGGCCACCACGCGCGGATCGAGTCTCTCTTCTTTTAGAACGGGTTTGCGCTCGAAGTCCTTCAGCCGCCGGTCAATCAGGCTGATGCCTTTGGTGACGAGCGCCAGAAAACCGAGGGCGGCAAGAACGACCGTCGGTCCGATGACGAGCGCGACAAGGGCCAGGGTCCAGTCTTGACTCATAGGCGGCTCACAGCGGCATGGTGCCGTGTTTCTTAGCGGGGCGGAGTTCGCGCTTGGTGTGCAGTGTCTCCAGCGCGAACAGCAGATACTCGCGGGTGTCGCGCGGCATGATCACCGCGTCCACCTGCCCGCGACCGGCGGCCACGTAGGGCGAAGCGTGCACGCGGCGATACTCTTCCATCTTTGCCGCACGAGCGGCGTTGGGATCCTTCGCCTCTTCGAGCTCCTTCTTATAGAGCACGCGCACTGCGCCTTCCGCTCCCATCAC